>NZ_JBUZJI010000016.1:0-30825 GCF_055282735.1 Nocardioides sp. B129/18
CCGATCCGCAGCGCGAACCGGGCGGCGACACGGTCGTCGACCTCGGCGCCCTCGGACTCCAGGAGCTCCTTGATGCCGCGACGCACGATCTCGTGGTCGTCGAGCAGGAACACGCGGATCGGCGGGGTCGCGGCAGGGCCCGAGCCGGGCTGGGAGTCGGCCATGCGTCCACGGTAGACCTCGCCCTGCCCGGAGGGAACGAGCCCGACGGCCCGCCGGGCACGGGACCTTGGGCCCTGCGATCGGCCCCGGGCGCGGAGGCAGGCTGGGAGCACGCGCCGATCGGGCGGAGCGTCGTACGGCGGAAGGGGACGACCATGGGGCTGGACAGGCTCGAGCGCGGTCCCGTGCGCGCGCACCCCGTCACCGTCGCCGACCTGCGTCGCGTCGTCGAGCTGGCCTGCCTCGCGCCCAGCGTCCGCAACGCCCAGCCGTGGCGCTGGCACGCGCCCGGGCCCGGCGTCCTCGAGCTGCATCCCGACCCCGCCCGCATCGTGGGGGACTGGGACGACGACGCCCGCATGCTGCTGCTCAGCTGCGGCGCGGTGCTCGACCACGCGGTGCTCGTCGCCCGCGCGCTCGGGTTCGACGTCGACGTCGAGCGGATGCCCGGACGCCCCTCCGCGCCGTCGGTGGCCGCGGCGCCCGGCTCCCGGATGGCCCGGCCGGCCGGTCCGGGACCGCTCGCCCGGCTCCGGCTGCGGGTCGGACGTCCCTCGCCCAGCGCGGCCACCGACCTCGAGGCGGTCGTCGGACGCCGCACCGACCGGCGTCGCTTCACCACCTGGCCGGTGCCGGTGGGCCACCTGCACGACCTCGCCGTCGTCGCCTCGCGTCGCGGCGCCCTCGCGGCGCCCGTCGTCGACCTCGCCGACCGGGTGCGCATCGAGCGGCTCCTCGGCCGGGCCGCCGACCGTCAGGCCCGGGCCGTCGCCCGTCTCGGCGCGGCCCCCGCGCCCGTGCCGTTCGCCGGGCCCGTCGCGATCGAGCCCGAGCGCGAGCTCGAGCCCGCCGACGGCCTCCTCGTCCTCGGCAGCCCGGCCGGCCGCGACCGCGCCCTCGACCGGCTCGTCGTGGGCGAGGCGCTCTCGGCGCTGTGGCTGCACGCCACCACCGTCGGGCTCTCGATCGTCCCGCTCTCGGTGGTGTGCGAGGTCCCCGAGACCCGCCTCGCCCTCGCCCAGGACGTCCTCGGCGGGCTCCTCGAGCCGCAGCTGCTCGTCCGCGTCGGCTGGCAGCCCATCGGGCAGGCCCCGCGCAGCCCGCGTCGGGCGCTCGACGACGTCCTCAGCGTGGCCTGAGCGCTCCCGGACGTCGGCCTCCGGGTCTGTGTCGGGGCGATCAGGTCAGGGAGAGCTGGACGTCGTCAGGGGAAGCCTCCCCTGACGACGTCCAGCGTCCCCGGATGCCCGGGGAGACTGCCCCGCCCCCGGGACCTCCGACCCACCCCCGCCGGGCCCAGCGGACGCAGGAGGTCGGGACGCGGGCCCGTGGGCGGCGGGAGCGCGGATTCCTAGCGTGGGAGACGACCCAGCCGCTCCCGGAGGAGACCCGTCGTGGACCCGCTCGAACTCGCTCGGTGGCAGTTCGCCATCACCACCGTCTACCACTTCCTCTTCGTCCCGATCTCGATCGGGCTCTCGGCCCTGGTGGCCGGCTACCAGACGGCGTGGCTGCGTCGCCGCGACGAGCGGTGGCTGCGGCTCTCGCGGTTCTTCGGGCGCCTGTTCCTCATCAACTTCGCCATCGGCGTGGTCACCGGCATCGTCCAGGAGTTCCAGTTCGGGATGGCCTGGAGCGACTACTCCCGCTTCGTGGGCGACGTGTTCGGCGCCCCGCTGGCCGTCGAGGGGCTGCTGGCGTTCTTCCTGGAGTCGACCTTCCTCGGCCTGTGGATCTTCGGCCGCGGCCGGCTCTCCGACCGCGTGCACACCGCCTGCATCTGGGCGGTGCACGTCGGGACGCTGTTCTCGGCGTGGTTCATCCTCGCGGCGAACTCCTTCATGCAGCACCCCGTCGGCTACGCCTACGACCCGGTGAGCGGCCGCGCGGAGATGACCGACTTCGCGGCGGTGATGTTCAACCGGGTGCAGCTGGTGACCTTCCCGCACGTGCTGCTCTCGGCGTACCTGACGGCGGCGGCGTTCGTGCTCGGCATCGCCCTGTGGCACCTGGCCCGCACCCGCGACGCCGCAGCCGCCGGGGACGCGACGGCGATCGCCGACCACGCGGCCTACCGGGCGGCGGTGCGCAGCGCGGCGGTCCTGCTGGTGCTCACCGGCGTCGGCGTCTCGATCACCGGCGACCTGCAGGGCAAGGTCATGACGCAGGTGCAGCCGATGAAGATGGCCGCCGCCGAGGCGCTCTACGACTCCGAGTCCTCCGCGCCGTTCTCGCTGCTCACCGTCGGGAGCCTCGACGGCTCGCACGAGACCTTCTCGATCAAGGTGCCCCACCTGCTCTCGTTCCTGGCCACCGGCACCGCCGACGGCCGCGTCGAGGGCATCCACCAGCTGCAGGCGCGCTACCGCGCGACCTACGGCCAGGACCCGGGCCAGGCCTACTACAGCCCCGGCGACTACACCCCGATCATCCCGGTGACCTACTGGACCTTCCGCCTGATGATCGGCCTGGGCACGCTCGCCGCGCTGATCGGCGCCGGCGTCCTCTGGGCCACCCGCCGCGGCCGCACCCCCACCGGACGCTGGGTCACGCCGGTGGCCGTCGTCCTGCCGCTGCTGCCGCTGGCCGCGAACTCCGCGGGCTGGATCTTCACCGAGCTCGGCCGCCAGCCGTGGGCGGTCTTCGGACTGATGACCACCGCCCGGGCGGTCTCCCCGTCGATGGGCGTCGGCGAGGTGCTGACCTCGCTGATCGTGCTCACCGGCCTCTACGGGGTGCTCGCCGTCGTCGAGGTGCGGCTGCTGCTCACCTACGCCCGCCGGGGCCTGGACCCCGTCGAGCCCACGCCCGCCGCCGGGGACGACCCCGCGGATCCCGCCGACCGGCCGCTCGCGGTCGCGTACTGACCCCCACGCCGAGAAGACCCGAAGACCCGAGAAGGGGAGCGTCATGGAGCTCACGACCGTCTGGTTCGGTCTCATCACCGTCCTGTGGATCGGCTACTTCTGCCTGGAGGGGTTCGACTTCGGCGTCGGCATGCTGCTGCCGGTGCTGGGCCGCACCGAGGCCGAGCGGCGGGTCCTCATCAACACCATCGGCCCGGTCTGGGACGGCAACGAGGTGTGGCTGCTCGTCGCCGGCGGCGCCACCTTCGCCGCCTTCCCCGAGTGGTACGCGACGCTGTTCAGCGGGTTCTACCTGCCGCTGCTGGCGATCCTCGTGGCGCTCATCGTCCGCGGCCTGGCCTTCGAGTACCGGGCCAAGCGCGACGACGCCCGCTGGCGTCGCCGCTGGGACGCCGCGATCGTCGTCGGCTCGGTGCTGCCGAGCGTGCTGTGGGGCGTCGCGTTCGCGAACATCCTGCGCGGCGTCCCGCTCGACGCCGACCACGAGTACGTCGGCGGCCTGCTGAACCTGCTCAACCCCTACGCGCTGCTCGGCGGGGTCACCACCACGCTGCTCTTCCTCACCCACGGCGCCACGTTCGTCGCGCTCAAGACCGAGGGCGGGGTCCGGGCGGAGGCCCGCGGCCTGGCGCTGCGGTGCGGTCTGCCGGCCGCGCTCGCCGCGGTCGCCTTCCTCGGCTGGACGCAGCTGCTCACCGGCACCCTCGCCTCGGCCGTGGCGTTCGCGGTGGCGGCGGTGCTGCTGCTGGCGGGCCTCGCAGCGATGACCGCCAGCCGGGAGGGTCGCGCGTTCCTCGGCACCTTCGCCGCCATCGCGGTGGCCGTGGCCGGGCTGTTCCTCGCGCTGTTCCCCGACGTCATGCCCAGCACGCTGGAGGCCGGCTCGTCGCTCACCACCTCCAACGCCTCCGCGACGCCGTACACGCTCGGGGTCATGACGGTGGTGGCGGTGATCTTCACCCCGCTCGTGCTGGTCTACCAGGCCTGGACCTACTGGGTCTTCCGTCAGCGCATCGGCGTCCGGCACATCCCCGGCGCCCTCGCCTCGACGTCCGTCCCGACGTCCGGCATGCCGGGTCGCCACGCGGCTCAGGGAGCCCAGGGAGCCCAGGAGGCGCAGGGGGCATGAGGCCCCTGGACCCGCGGCTCGTCCGCCACCTCGCTCCCGCCCGCCTCGCGCTGACGGGGGTCGTCGCGGCCGGGATCGCCTCGGCGCTGCTCGTCGTCGGCCAGGCCGTCGCGGTCACCGGACTGGTGGTCGCGGCGCTGCCCGACGCGCACGCCGGCGCTCATCTCGGTGCTCACGGCGCTCACCTCGGGGGCTGGGGCGTCGGCGCCTGGGCCCTGCTCGCGGCGGCGACGCTGCTGGCCCGCGGCGTCGTCGGCTGGCTCGGCGACCTCGCCGCCGCCCGGGCCGCCGGCCGGGTCGGCACGGCGCTGCGCCGGCGCCTGCTCGCGGCCGTCCTGGCCGACCCCGCCACCGCGGGGGAGGGACGCGCCGACGGCGCCACCGCCGTCCTGCTCACCCGCGGGGTCAGCGCCGCCGAGCCCTACCTCACCCGCTACCTGCCGACGCTGGTGCTCGCGGTGGTGCTGCCGCCGCTGGTGGTCCTCGTCCTCGCCGCCCAGGACCTCCTCACCGCGGCGATCGTCGCGGCCACGCTCCCGCTCGTGCCGGTCTTCGGCGCCCTCGTGGGCCTGGCCACCCGCGATCGAGCGGCCGAGCAGTGGCAGGCGATGGGCGTGCTCTCGGGGCACTTCCTCGACGTCGTGCGCGGCCTTCCGACGCTGGTGGCGCACCGGCGGGCGCGGGCCCAGTCGGCCCGCATCGCGGCCCTCACCGAGCGCTACCGGCGGGCCTCGCAGGCCACGCTGCAGGTCGCGTTCGCGTCCTCGGCGGTGCTCGAGCTCGTCGCGACCCTCTCGGTGGCGCTGGTCGCCGTCACGGTCGGCGTCCGCCTCGCCGGTGGCCATCTCGAACTCTCCACGGCCCTGCTGGTGCTGCTCCTCGCCCCGGAGGCCTATTGGCCGCTGCGCCGCGTCGGCGCGGAGTTCCATGCCGCCGCCGAGGGCGTCGCGACCTTCGAGGCGGCCACCGCGCTGCTCGACGCCGTCCCGCCGGCCGACCCCGGCGTCGCCGCGGCGCACGGCTCGGCGCTCGTGCTCGACGGCGTCGGCCTCACCCACGCCGGACGCCGGGTCCCGGCCCTCGCGCCGGTGCACGACGTCGTCCCCGCCCGCGGCCTCACGGTCGTCACCGGGCCCTCGGGCTGCGGCAAGTCGACGCTGCTCGCCGTGCTGGCCGACCGCGTGCCCCGCGGCGCCGCGCAGGTCGGCTCGGTGCGGGTGGCCCTCGACGCCGGAGCCGGAGCCGGGGCCGGGGCCGGTCGGGGCGTCGCCGTGCACGGCGACGCCTGGCGCGCCCAGGTCGCGCACCTGCCGCAGCGGCCGCTGTTCTGCTCCGGCAGCATCGCCGCCACCCTGCGCCTGGCCGTCCCCGCCGCCACCGACGACGAGCTCTGGGACGCCCTCGCGGCGGTCGCCCTCGCCGAGCGCGTCCGTGACCTGCCCGGCGGCCTCGACGCCGACGTCGGCGAGGACGGTGCCCCGCTCTCGGCCGGCGAGCGGGCCCGTCTCGCGCTGGCGCGGATCGTGCTGGCGGTCGCGGTCGGCGGACGCACCTGGGTGCTCCTCGACGAGCCCACCGCCCACCTCGACGAGATCACCGCGCGCGTCGTGCTCGACGCCGTCCTCGCGCTCTCGCAGCGGGCGGCGGTCGTCGCCGTCGCGCACGACGAGACGCTCATCGCCCTCGCCGGACACCGCCTCGACCTGCCCGGGATGGCCGGGATCACCGGGGTGGCCGAGCTCGAGAGGCCGGGGGAGGACGAGGGGGACGACGAGGACGACGACCTGCCGCCGGCGGCGCTCGCGCCGGCCACCGAGCCCCCCGAGCAGACCTCGCCGCGCCGGCTCGCCGTCCGGCTCTGGGCCGACGGGCTCGTCGGCGCGCTCGCCTCGGCCAGCGGCGTCGCCCTGACCGCGACGGCCGGCTGGCTCATCGTCCAGGCCTCCGCGCGCCCGCCCGTGCTGACGCTGCTCGTCGCGATCGTCGGCGTCCGCGCCTTCGGCCTGGGCCGCCCCGTGCTGCGCTACGTGGAGCGGCTGCGCTCCCACGACGCCGCGCTGCGCCTGCTGGCCCGGCGTCGCGTGGAGGTCTACGACGCGATCGTGCCGCTGGTGCCGGCCCGCCTCGGGGCGGCCGGTCGCCGCGGCGAGGTGCTGGCCTCGCTGGTCGACGACGTCGACGCGGTCGTCGATCGCGCGCTGCGGGTGCGGCTGCCCCTGCAGGCGGCCGTGCTGGTCTCGACGTTGGCCACGGGCGTCGCGGCGGTGCTGCTGCCCGCGGCCGGCGTCGTCGTCGGCCTGGCCTGCCTGCTCGCGGTCGGCGGATCGTGGACGCTGGCCCACCTCGCCGTGCGCCACGCCGAGCCCGCCGCCGTCGCGGCCCGCGCGGAGCTGTCGGCCGCGGTGGTCGAGGCTGTGGCGACGGCGCCCGAGCTGCGGGCCTGGCAGGCCGAGCAGGCCGGGCTCGACGCCGCCGAGCGGGCGTCCGCGCGGATGGCCCTCGCGCTCCTGCGGGCCGCGATCGGCCCCGCCACGGCTCGCCTGTGGACCCTCGCCGTCGCCGGCGCGAGCGTCGCCGCCCTCGGCGTCCTCGGCGCCGACGCCGTGGCGCGCGGCGCCGTGAGCGGCCCGGTGCTCGCGCTGCTGACCCTGCTGCCGCTCGCCCTGCTCGACGTGTGGCTGCCCGTCGCCGACGCCGGCGCGCTGGCCGTGCGCACCGCCGCGGCCGCCGCCCGCCTCGAGCGCTGGACGCGTCAGACGCCGGCCGTGCGCCAGACGGTGACGATCCCGGCTCCCACCGGCCCCGGCGAGCCCACCGGACTGGCCTGGCGCGGCGCCCGGGCCCGCTGGACCTCCGCCGGCCCGACGCTCCCGCCCCTCGACCTCGTGCTCGAGCCCGGCGAGCGCGTGGCCCTCGTGGGCCCGTCCGGCTGCGGCAAGAGCACCGCCGCCGCGCTCGCCCTGCGCTTCCTCGACCCGCGGCGCGGCCGCGTCGAGCTGGGCGGCACCGACCTGCGCAGCCTCGCGCCCGACGACGTCCGCGCCCGGGTCGGGCTCGTCGACGACGACCCGCACGTCTTCGCCACCAGCGTGCTGGAGAACGTCCGTCTGGCCCGGCCCGAGGCCACCCGTCGCGAGGTCGCCGCAGCCCTGCGGACCGCCCGCCTCGGGGCCTGGCTCGACGACCTGCCCGACGGCCTGGACACCCTGCTCGGCACCGGCCACGCCGAGGTCTCCGGCGGCGAGCGGGCCCGGCTCGCGATCGCCCGGGCGATCCTCGCCGACGCCCCCGTCCTGGTCCTCGACGAGCCGGCCGCGCACCTCGACGCCCCCACCGCCCGCGCCCTGGCGCGCGAGGTGCTCGCCGGGCCGCGTCGTCGCGCGGTCCTGTGGATCACCCACGCTCCCGTCGGCCTGGACCTGGTCGACCGCGTGGTGCGGATGGCCGCCCCCGTGCCGCGTCGCGACGCACCGGGCCGAGATCCCGGCGTTCGCGCCGCGCGGGAGTAGCGTCCCGGAGGGCCGTCGCCCGGGCGACGGAGGAGGAGGATCTGATGAGGGTGCGCACGTCGCGTCGACGCGGTCCGAGCCTGGCCGTGCCCGGCCCGGTCCTGGCCGAGGCCTTGCGCAGACCCGACGGCGATCCGCTGCGTCAGCGGGTGCTCGCCGGGCTCGACGACCGCGCCCTCGACGACCTCTGGCACGCCACCGACCGCGCCCTGGCCCGCTCCGGGTCGTCCGGCTCGCTCATCCGGGTGGCCGACCTGCGCGCCACGGTGCTCGACGAGCTCGAGCGGCGTCGCCCCGACCGCGTCCAGCGCCTCCTGGCCCGTCTCGGCGCCTGAGCGCCGCAGCCCGACGGCCGCGCCGGCCGCCCGCGCCGGCCGGCGCGCGCGTGCTCAGGGGCCGGTCGGCCCTGTCGCCCGGCCGCGTGGTGTGGTTGGGTCTGCCTGCCTGCCGCCATGCCCGGCGGCGCGTCCCGGAGGGGGGACCATGAGCGAGTCGCACGCGGAGCCGGACGTCGTCGTCCCGGTGTTCTTCCTGTCCGACAGCACCGGCATCTCGGCGGAGACGATGGGCAACGCGCTGCTCATCCAGTTCCCCGACCTGCGCTTCGAGCGCACCACCATCCCGTTCATCTCCTCGGTGGAGGCCGCCCGGGCGGTGGTCGAGACCATCGACGCCGTCCTCGACGCCGGACCGGTCGCCCCGCTGGTCTTCACCACCGCCGCCGAGGACGCCGTGCGCCAGGAGCTCGCCCGCACCCGTGCCCCGTTCGTCGACTTCTTCGGCATGCACATGGCCCGCGTCGAGGAGGCCCTCGGCCGCCCCGGACGGCACGAGGCGCTGCGCCTGCACGGCGTCGGCGACATCAAGCGCTACAACGCCCGGATGGCGGCGGTCGAGTTCACCATCGAGCACGACGACGGACAGTCCCTGCGGGCCCTCGACAAGGCCGACGTGATCCTTCTCGCACCCTCCAGGTGTGGGAAGACGCCGACCTCGATGTACCTGGCCCTCCAACATGGCCTGTACGTCGCGAACTACCCCCTCGTCGACGAGGACCTCGAGAGCTCCGAGCTGCCCGAGCCGGTGCGTCCCTACCGGGACCGCTGCTTCGGCATCACCACCACCGTCGACCGGCTCAGCCGCGTGCGCCACGAGCGCCGGCCCGGGTCCCGCTACGCCAGCCCCGAGCAGTGCCGGTGGGAGCTGCGGCGGGCCGCGGACCTGTTCCACGCCCACCGCGTCCCGTCGATCGACTCCTCCGCCCGCTCGGTCGAGGAGATCTCCACCGTCATCCTCCAGACCCTGACGACGTCCGGGTCCGCCCCGATGGTTCGCCGCACCCGCCACCAGGAAGAGCAACGATGAGCCCGAACACCCCCACCGCGAACGTCCGCTGGTTCTCCGAGCTCGGCATGGCCGACCTCGAGGAGGTCGGCGGCAAGAACTCCTCCCTGGGCGAGATGGTCTCCCAGCTCGCCGACCTCGGCGTGCGGGTGCCCAACGGCTTCGCCACCACCGCGGACGCCTTCCACCGCTTCATCGGCGACACGGGCCTAGCCGAGCGCATCGACGGCCTGCTGCGCGACCTCGACACCGACGACGTGCGCCGCCTCGCCGAGGTGGGTCGTGAGATCCGCGAGGCCGTCGTCGCCCAGCCGTTCCCGGCCGACCTCGAGGCCGACGTCCGCGGCGCCTACGAGCAGCTCGCCGCGGAGGCCCGCGAGGCCTCCGGCGAGGAGCCGTCCTTCGCCGTCCGCTCCTCGGCGACCGCCGAGGACCTCCCCGACGCCTCGTTCGCCGGCCAGCAGGAGACCTTCCTCAACGTGCGCGGCATCGACGCCGTGCTGCTGGCGATCCGCGAGGTCTTCGCCTCCCTCTACAACGACCGCGCCATCGCCTACCGCGTGCACCACGGCTTCGAGCACAGCGCCGTGGCGCTCTCGGCCGGCGTGCAGCGGATGGTGCGCTCGGACATCGGCGCCTCCGGCGTCATGTTCACCATGGACACCGAGTCCGGCTTCGACGACGCCGTCTTCATCACCTCCGCCTACGGCCTGGGCGAGGGCGTCGTCCAGGGTGCGGTGAACCCCGACGAGTTCTACGTCTACAAGCCGTCGCTGCGCGAGGGCCGCCCGGCGATCCTCAAGCGCGGCGTGGGCGCGAAGGCCACCAAGATGGTCTACACCACCGACGCCACCGTCGGGCGCACCACCGAGTTCGTCGAGGTCGACCCCGCCGAGAGCCGGCTGCTGAGCCTCTCCGACGACGAGGTCACCGAGCTGGCCCGCCACGCGCTGACCATCGAGCAGCACTACGGCCGCCCCATGGACATCGAGTGGGGCCGCGACGGCCTCGACGGGCAGCTCTACATCCTGCAGGCGCGCCCCGAGACCGTGCAGTCGCGTCGCTCGGGCGCCCTCGAGCGCTACCGCATGGACAAGGCGGCCTCCGCGGCCGCCGACGTCCTCGTCGAGGGCCGAGCGATCGGCCAGAAGATCGGCGCCGGCGCGGTGCGCGTGCTCACCTCGATCGAGGACATGCACACCTTCACCCCCGGCGAGGTGCTCGTCGCCGACATGACCGACCCCGACTGGGAGCCGATCATGAAGCGCGCCTCGGCGATCGTCACCAACCGCGGCGGCCGCACCTGCCACGCCGCGATCATCGCCCGCGAGCTCGGCATCCCCGCCGTCGTCGGCACCGGCTCCGCGACGCGCGACCTCGCCGACGGCCGCGAGGTCACCGTCTCCTGCGCCGAGGGCGACACCGGCCTGGTCTACGAGGGCACGCTGGCCTTCGACGTCGAGCGCACCGAGCTGGACTCCATGCCCGACGTGCCGGTGAAGATCATGATGAACGTCGGCACCCCCGAGCAGGCCTTCTCCTTCTCGCGGCTCCCGCACAGCGGCGTCGGCCTGGCGCGGCTGGAGTTCATCATCAACCGCCAGATCGGCATCCACCCCAAGGCGCTGCTCGACCTCGCCGCGGACCCCGGCTCCCTCGAGCCGGGCCTGCGCGCCGACATCGAGGAGACCATCGCCGCCTACCCCGGCCCGCGGGAGTTCTTCGTCCAGCGCGTCGCCGAGGGCGTCGCCACCATCGCCGCGGCCTTCGCGCCGGAGCCGGTGATCGTGCGCATGAGCGACTTCAAGTCCAACGAGTACGCCAACCTCGTCGGCGGCCCGGCCTACGAGCCGCACGAGGAGAACCCGATGATCGGCTACCGCGGCGCGTCGCGGTACCTCTCGGCCGACTTCGCCGAGTGCTTCGCCATGGAGTGCGAGGCGCTGCGGTTCGTGCGCGACGAGATGGGCCTGACCAACGTCAAGATCATGATCCCGTTCGTGCGCACCCTGGCCGAGGCCGAGGGCGTCGTCCGGCTGCTGGGCGAGCACGGCCTGCGCCGCGGCGAGAACGACCTGCAGGTCGTCATGATGTGCGAGCTGCCCTCGAACGCCGTCATCGCCGAGCAGTTCCTCGAGCACTTCGACGGCTTCTCGATCGGCTCCAACGACATGACCCAGCTGACGCTGGGCCTCGACCGCGACTCCGGTCTGGTCGCCGCCGGCTTCGACGAGCGCGACCCCGCCGTCAAGCACATGCTCGAGCTGGCGATCGCCGCCTGCCGCAAGCAGGGCAAGTACGTCGGCATCTGCGGCCAGGGCCCCTCCGACCACCCCGACCTCGCGGAGTGGCTGCTGGAGCAGGGCATCGAGTCGATGTCGCTCAACCCCGACACCGTCGTCTCCACCTGGCTGCGGCTGGCGGGCCAGAAGGCCTGACGCGCTCGAACCGACGACGGGGTGCGACCTGCTGGTCGCACCCCGTCGTCGTGTCTGGTGGTGGGCTCCGGTGATCGAGCCGCGGGGTCCGGTGATCGAGCCTGTCGAGATCCCCGCAGCCGACGGACGGCCTCAGCCCTGGTGGCTGCCGAGCAGGCCGCCGAAGAAGCCGCCAGCCCCGCCGGTCCCGCCAGCGCCGCCCGAGCCGCCGAACAGCCCGCCGAACAGCCCGCCGAACAGACCGCCGGAGCCGAGGCCGCCGAACAGTCCGCCGAGGAAGTCGGCCAGGTCGGCCGACGCCGTCCCGGCGCCGGTGCCGAAGAGCTCGTGGAACACGGTGCCGCCGGGGCCGCTGCCGAGCAGGCCGCCGATGCCGTGCTCGATGGAGCCCGAGCCGCGTCCGACCTGGTCGAAGAGGTGGCCCAGGACGGCCGCGAAGCCGTCGGCGAGGTCGTCGACGCCGGGGGTGGTCGTGCCGGTGCCGTCGAGGTCGCCGAAGCCGATCTCGTCGAAGAGGTCGACGAGCACCTGCAGCTCGGGGTGCGAGGCGCTCAGCTGCTCGGCGGTGTCGCGGAGGATCGAGACGATGTCCTTGACGTGGCCGCGCACCTGGGTCCAGGCGCCGGTGAGGTCGCCGGAGCGCAGCTCGTCGACGAGCTGCTGGAGGATCGTGGCGAGGTCGGGCAGGTCGGTGCCGTTGGTGAGGTCGGTGCCGTCGCCCAGCTCGTCGGACCCGTCGTCGGTGCCGTCGTCGAAGGAGCCGTCGCCGGGGTCGGTGTCGCCGGTGGCGTCGTCGCCCGGGTCGTCGGTGGACTGGCTGCCCGGGTCGTCGCCCATGCCGTCGAAGACGGTGGTGAGGATGGTGGCCACGGCGTCGGGGTCGTCGCCGACCTCCGCGAGCTGGTCGGCGAGGTCGGCGAGCAGGCCGACGACGCGGTCGGCGTCGAGGGCGTCGAGGCGGCTGATGATCTTGTCGAGCTCCGCGGCGTTGGAGCCGGGGATGCTCTCGGAGACGGTGCCGAGCCGCTCCTTGATCTGGGCGATCAGGTCGGAGACCTCGGCGGCCACGTCGGGCGGCAGCATCGCGATCAGGTCGTCCACCGACACGGTGCGCAGGCACGCGCGGCCCTGGGCGACGAGCGCCTTGGCCAGGCCGGTGCGGGCGCGGACGGCCTTGACCGAGCGGCCGGGGGCCTTCTTGACCGCAGCGCGGGCCGAGGCGACGCTCGTGCCGGCCTTGCGGCAGGCGGCGTCGGCGCTGACCCGGTGGGCCGCGCCGGTGCGACCGGCGGTCGCGCCGTCGGCGGCGAACGCGCCGGGACCGGCGAGGGTCAGGCCGCCGGAGGCGACGGCGAGGACGGTGACGCTGCCGAGCAGCGAGGAGCGGATGCGACGTGGGAGCACGGTGTTCTCCTGTGGTGGGGGGATGGCGTCGACGGGGGTCGACGAGGCGTCGGCCGGGGGACCGACGCGTCCTCCATCGGCCGTCGTCGTCCGGACCTTCGCGATGGTCCAGACCGTGGGCGCGACCCCTTGCGCGATCGGCGCCGGAGGTCGATCCTGCGCCGATGCGCACCCGCCTCACCTGCCCCTGCGGAGTCCGGGTCGTCGGCACCGACGAGGACGATCTCGTCGACCGCGTCCAGGAGCACCTCGCCGCCGACCACCCCGGCCGCACCTACGACCGCGACATGATCCTGTTCATGGCCACCTGAGGGGGATCAGGTCAGGGGGAACAGGACGTTGTCAGGGGAAGCCTCCCCTGACAACGTCCAGCTTCCCCGGATATCCGGGGAAACTGCCCCCCCGGCCCTACTGCACGAACCGGAACAGCGGGCTCTCCGGCGGCACCGGCACCACCCGCAGCGGGGAGTCGTCCATGCGGGCGAGCAGGCCGGCGAGGTCGGCGGGGTCCTGCAGCTCGACGCCGACCAGCGCGGGGCCGGTCTCGCGGTTGCTGCGCTTGACGTACTCGAAGAGCGTGATGTCGTCGTCGGGGCCGAGCACCTCGTCGAGGAAGCGGCGCAGGGCGCCGGGCTCCTGAGGGAACTCGACGAGGAAGTAGTGCTTGAGGCCCTCGTGCACGAGCGCGCGCTCGACGATCTCGGCGTAGCGGCTGACGTCGTTGTTGCCGCCGGATAGCACGGCGACGACGGTGGAGCCGGGCGCGAGGTCGAGCGCGGCGAGGGTCTCGGGCAGGCGCAGCGCGGCGGTGGCCAGCGCGCCGGCGGGCTCGGCGATGATCCCGTCGGACTGGTAGAGGTCGAGCATCTCCACGCACACCAGCCCCTCGGGGACGGCCACGAGCGGCGGCCGGTGCGCGGCCACGAGCGCGTGGGTGTGGACGCCGACGCGGCGCACGGCGGCGCCGTCGACGAACCCGTCCAAGGCCTCGAGGTCGACGGGCGCGCCCGCCGCGAGCGCGGCCGCCATGCTGGCGGCGCCCGCGGGCTCGGCGCCGAGCACCCGCACCGACGGCGCCTCCTCGCCCAGCAGCGCCAGCGCGCCGGCGAGCAGCCCGCCGCCGCCGACGGGCACGACGAGCGCGGCCGGCGGTCCGGCGAGCTCCTCGCGGAGCTGGTCGAGCACCTCCAGCGTCATCGTCCCCTGGCCGGCGATGGTGCGGGGATCGTCGAAGGCCGGCACCTCGGTGGCGCCGGTGGCCTCGGCGTGCGCGCGGCTGGCGGCCGCGGCGTCGTCGTAGGCGTCGCCCACCACGACGACCTCGACCAGTCCGCCGCCGAGCGCGGCGACCCGGTCGCGCTTCTGGCGCGGGGTGGTGCGCGGCAGGTGGATGCGGGCCCGGACGCCGGCCCGGGCGCAGGCGAACGCGACGCCCTGCGCGTGGTTGCCGGCGCTGGCGCAGGTGACGCCCGCCGCGCGCTGCTCGGCGTCGAGGCTCGCGAGGAGGGTGTAGGCGCCGCGCAGCTTGTAGGAGCGCACCGGCTGGAGGTCCTCGCGCTTGAGCCGGACGTCGAGCCCGAGCAGGGCGGAGAGGCGGTCGTGACGCTGCAGCGGCGTGGGCGCCACGACGTCGGCCAGTCCGCGCGCGGCGGCACGGACGGCGGCGGCATCGGGTGCGGAACCGTGGGAGCTCGGGGACGGGCGGACGGCGTCGGACACCCCTCCAGCCTCCCAGGTCGCGGCCGCGGCCTCACCCGCAGGTGGATCCTCGGTCGACCCGGTTCGACGATTGGATCAGGCGGGTACACCTCGACTATCCTTGGACACGAGGGGAGTATCCCGCTCGACCTGCTCGGTCAGTACGACGCCGCCACCGGCGTCCCGGCCAGGTGCCCGTGGATCCACACGGGTGGGAGAGACCTCGAGTCCGTCACGAACGACGTCCGTGACCCACTCGAGAGGCAACCCCATGATCGACTCCATCGGCACCCCGATGCTGTGGACCCTCACCATCGGCGCGGTCATCGCGCTGCTGGTCGTCGACTTCATCGCCACCCGCAAGCCGCACGAGGTCTCCATGAAGGAGGCCATCGGCTGGTCGGCGTTCTACGTCGCGCTGCCCCTGCTCTTCGGCACCTACGTGTGGAGCCAGCACGGCTCCGAGCGCGGCGTCGAGTACTACACCGGCTACCTCGTCGAGAAGACGCTGAGCGTCGACAACCTGTTCGTCTTCATGCTGCTGCTCGCGGCGTTCGCGGTGCCGGCGGCCCTGCAGCAGCGGGTGCTGCTCTACGGCATCGTCGGCGCGCTGATCCTGCGCGGCATCTTCATCGCCCTCGGCGCCGCCGCGCTGAGCGCCTTCGACTGGGTCTTCCTCATCTTCGGTCTCGTCCTGCTGCTCACCGGCCTGAAGCTGCTGCGCGACGCCATCCGCGGTGACGAGCACACGGTGGCCGTCGACGACATGCGCATCGTGCGGCTCACGCGTCGCCTGATGCCGGTCACCGACGACTACGAGGGCCCGAAGATGCTCACCCGCATCACCCAGGACGGCCGCGTCCGCCGCGCCCTCACCCCGCTGGCCCTGGTGGTCGTCGCGGTCTTCGCCACCGACGTCGTCTTCGCCATCGACTCCGTGCCGGCCGTCTACGGCATCACCGGCGACCCGTACCTGGTCTTCGCCACCAACGCCTTCGCGCTGCTGGGTCTGCGCGCCCTGTACTTCGTGCTCGAGGGCGCGCTGGCCAAGCTGGTGCACCTCTCCTACGGCCTGGCCGCGATCCTCGGCTTCATCGGCGTCAAGCTGGTGCTGCACTGGGCGCACCTGGTGTGGAAGCAGGTCCCCGAGATCCCGACGCTCGGCTCGCTCGCCGTCATCCTCGGCATCCTCGTGGTCACCACCACGACCAGCCTGATCGCCTCCAAGCGCGCGGTGCAGAAGGACGCGGAGAGCGTCACCGCCGCGCACTGACGCACCAGCACGCCCAGCACCCACCCAGCACGCACGACGCCCCCGACCCGTGAGGGTCGGGGGCGTCGCGCTGTTGCGGGGTGGTGCAGGGTGCTGCGGGGTGGATCAGGCCGCGGTGCGCCCGAGGACGCCGCAGATCGGCAGCTGCGGCACGAGACCGCACAGCGTGCTCAGCACGTCACCGACGACCGGCAGACCGGGCAGGCCCGGCAGCGCCGGCACGCCCGGGAAGGCCGGGAAGCCGGGGATGGCCGGGATCGGCAGACCCGAGACGTTCGGGATGCCGGGCAGGCTCGGCGCGCTGGGCACCTGGCCGGAGGCGAGGTCGCAGATCGCCTGCGGGAGGCCGGCGTCGCAGAGCGGCTGGATCGGCGAGGCGCCGTTCGTGCCGAGCGGCAGGGCGGCGGTCGCGTCGCAGATGGCCTGCGGCAGGCCGACGGTGCACAGGGTCTGGATCGGGCTGGAGCCCTGGCCGGTGCTCGGGATCGCCGGGAGCGTCGCGAAGGCGTCGCAGATGCCCTGGGGCAGACCGGCGTCGCAGGCGCCCTGCAGCGGGTTGGCCGGGCCCTTCTTGCACTCCTGGTAGGCCTTCGAGGCGGCGCGGTGCTTCGCGACGGCGCTCTTGAACGCCTTGGTGTCGCGGGCCTTCTTGGCCTTGGCGGCCTGGTAGCGCTTCTTGGCCTTCTTCTTGCCGGCCTTGGTCTGGGCCTTCTCGTAGCTGCGCTTGGCCTTCTTGACCGCGGCGGCGTCGCGCTTGACCTTCGCGTACGCGGCCTTGCGGCTCTTGGCGGCCTTGGCGTTGGCGGCCTGCTCGGCCGAGCAGTCGCTGGCGGTGATGGTGACCTTCGCGGCCACCGACGCCTTCGCCGGGGCCGGGGCCGCGTGGGCGCCGGGCAGGCTCAGGGCGCCTCCGGCGACCGACAGGCCGACGGTGAGGCACAGCGTGGCGAAGGCACGCTTGAACGGACGCTCCATGGGTCTCCCTCCCTCGAACCGCGGACCCCGTCGTCCACGGTGGAACTCCGCGAGGCTAGGACGATCCGAGGGGCCCGCGAGGACCTATGGCCCGACCCGTCCCGGGCGTCTGGACCAGGCCTCAGGTCGGCCCTCCCGCGGCCGATCAGGGGCGGTGAGGAGGCCCGTCCGCCTGTGGAGGGCGAGCCGATTGGTCAGGGGAACTTGGGCGAGATGGGCCCCAATTTTCCCTGACCAATCAGAAGTTCCCCGGTCAGCCGGGGAACTTCTCGTTGGTCGCCCCCGCACCCCGAACCCCCGGACACCCTGGGCCCGTCTGGCTACGCTCTCGCCATGAACGCTGCCCGCCGGCTCGCCCTCGAGGTCGTCGGATGGACTCTGCTCGTCGCCGGCATCGCCGCGCTCGTGCTCCCGGGCCCGGGGCTGCTGATGATCTTCGCGGCCCTGGCCGTGCTCTCCCAGCAGTACGAGTGGGCCGAGCGGCGCCTCGATCCCGTGAAGTACCGCGCCCTCAAGGGCGCCGCGGAGAGCGTCGAGACGTGGCCGCGGATCGTCGCCTCCACGACCATCGCGGTCGCCCTGCTCCCGCTGGGCGTGCTGTGGATCCTCAAGCCCGAGGTCCCCGCATGGTGGCCGGTCGCCGAGACGTGGTGGCTGCCGGGCGGTGCCGCCACCGGCGTCACGCAGATCGGCTCGAGCCTCATCGCGATCGGGCTCATCGTCTACAGCTACCGCCGCTTCCACGGCCGCCCCGAGGCGGTCGCGGCGCTGGAGAAGGAGATCGGGCAGGCCGACGAGGAGTTCCAGGAGCGCTGATCGGCGCTCCCCTCCCAGGTCCTCTCCACGGGTCCTCTCCACGAGTCCTCTCCACAGCGGGGCCCGTCGGCTGCGGGGAGTGTCGGACCGGTCTGCCAGGGTGTCTCCCGTGCCGCTCCACCTCCATCGCGGTCCTCGCACCGATCTCCTCGCCGACGCCCTCGGCGAGCTGCTCGCGCGTCCGCAGGAGGATCCCCTCGCCGGCGAGCTCGTGGTGGTCCCGGCGGCCGGCGTCGAGCGCTGGCTCAGCCAGCGCCTGGCCCACCGCCTCGGCACCTCCCCGGGCCGTGACGACGGCGTCTGCGCCGGCGTCGAGCTGCGCTCCCCGTGGGCGCTGATCGCCGAGGTCACCGGCACCCGCGACGGCGACCCGTGGTCGCCCGAGCGCCTGGTCTGGCCGCTTCTCGACGCCCTCGACGACGCCGTCGCCGGGCGCGCCGCCTGGGCCGCGCCCCTGGCCCGCCACCTCGGCGCCGGCCACGAGGGCGAGGACGCCGAGCTGCGGCAGGGCCGTCGCGTCGCCCTCGCGCTGCGGCTGGCCCGGCTGCTCTCCGGGTATGCCGCGCAGCGTCCCGAGGTGCTGGCCGACTGGTCGGCCGGGGCTGCCACCGACGGCCTGGGCCGTCCGCTCCCCGCCGACCTCGCCTGGCAGCCGCCGCTGTGGCGGGCGGCGGCCGAGCGGGTCGACGCCGTCCCGCCCGCCGAGCGGCACGCCGCCGTCGTCGCGGCCGTGCGCGCGGGCACCGCGGGCCTGGCCCTGCCGGCGCGGCTCTCGCTGTTCGGCCACACGCGCCTGAGCCGCACCGACGTCGGGCTGCTCGCCGCCCTCGCCGAGCAGCGCGAGGTCCACCTCTGGCTGCCGCACCCCTCCGACGCGCTGTGGCGCCGGCTGGCGCCGCTGGCCGCCGAGGGCCCGGTGCCGCGCCGCGGCGAGACCTCCCACCGCGAGGTGCGCCATCCGCTGCTGGCCACGCTGGGCCGCGACGTCCGCGAGCTCCAGCGCACCCTCGCCACCGTCCCGGTGCTCGACGAGCCCGTCGCCGGCGGCCCCGAGCCCGGCACGGGGCTGCTCGGCTGGCTCCAGGACGACCTCCGCGCCGACGCCCCCGCCCCCGCCGAGGTGCGGGCCACGCGCGTGCTGCGTCCCGACGACCGCTCGGTGCAGGTGCACGCCTGCCACGGCCCGAGCCGTCAGGTCGAGGTGCTGCGCGAGGTGCTGCTCGGGCTGCTCGCCGACGACCCCACCCTCGAGCCGCGCGACGTCCTGGTCATGTGCCCCGGCGTCGAGGCCTACGCGCCGCTGGTCGCCGCCTCCTTCGGCCTCGCCGACCTCGGCGTCCTCGGCCACGGCGAGGCCGCCCACCCCGGCCACCGGCTGCGGGTGCGCCTGGCCGACCGCTCGCTCACGAGCACCAACCCGCTCCTCGGCGTCCTCGAGGCGCTGCTCGCCCTCGCCGACGGCCGCGCCACCGCCAGCGAGGTGCTCGACCTCGCCCACCTCGAGCCCGTGCGCGAGCGCTTCGACCTCACCGACGACGACCTGCGCCAGCTCGTCGAGTGGGTGCGGGTCTCCGGCATCCGGTGGGGTCTGGACCCCGCCCACCGCGCCGAGGTCGGCCTCGGCGAGATCGTCGCCAACACCTGGGAGCTCGGTCTGGACCGCCTCCTCGCCGGCGTCGCGCTCTCCGAGGATGCCGGCACCTGGCTCGACAAGGTGCTGCCCCTCGACGACGTCGGCTCGGGCCAGGTCGAGCTCGCCGGCCGCTTCGCCGAGCTGCTCTCGCGGCTGCGCGGCGTGCTGGCGCGGCTCGTCGGGCCGCAGCCGCTGGGCACCTGGCTCGACGTCCTCGAGGAGGGCGTCGGGCTGCTCGGCGCGGTCTCCCGCGACGACGCCTGGCAGGCAGGTCAGCTGCAGCGCGAGATGGCGCGGCTGCGCGAGGCCGCCGCGGCGCGGCTCGACACCCCACTGCGCCTCTCCGACGTCCGCGCCCTGCTCGGCGAGCGCCTCGGCGCTCGGCCCACCCGCGCCAGCTTCCGCACCGGCACCCTCACCGTCTGCACGATGGTGCCGATGCGCTCGGTGCCCCACCGCGTCGTGTGCCTGCTGGGCCTCGACGACGGCGCCTTCCCGCGCGTCGGCGTCCCCGACGGCGACGACGTCCTGGCCCGTGATCCGGTCACCGGCGAGCGCGATCCCCGCAGCGAGGACCGTCAGCTCCTCCTCGACGCCGTCCTCGCCGCCACCGAGACCCTCGTCGTCGCCTACACCGGCGCCGACGAGGTGTCGGGTCAGCCGCGGCCGCCGGCGGTGCCGCTCGGGGAGCTGCTCGACGCCCTCGACCGCACCGCGAGCGTGCCCGCCGCGGGCTCGGGCACGAGGTCGGTGTCCGCGGCCGTCACCGTCCGCCACCCGCTGCAGGCCTTCGACGCCCGCAACCACGAGCCCGGCGCGCTGCAGGGCACCGGACCGTTCTCCTTCGACCCCTCCTCGCTGGCCGGCGCCCGCGCCGCCCGCCAGCCGCGCGTCGAGGTCGTCGGCCTCGCCGAGCCCCTGGCGCCGCTGCCGGCCGCCGACGTCGCCCTCGACGAGCTCGTGACCTTCTGGGCCGACCCCGCCAAGGGCTTCCTGCGCCAGCGTCTCCAGCTCGGTCTGAGCGACGACGACCCGCCCGTCGACGACGCCCTGCCCGTCGAGATCGACCAGCTCACCGCCTGGTCGGTCGGCGACCGCGTCCTGCGCGACCTCCTGGCCGGCACGCCCGTCGAGCGCATCCTCGAGCACGAGTGGCGCCGCGGGGTGCTGCCGCCGCGCAACCTGGGCTGGCGGCGCCTGCAGGCCATCGTCCGCGAGGCCGGGCCGATCTCCCAGGCGGCCCTCGAGCTGCGCACCCGTCCCGCCACGGCCGTCGACGTCGACGTCGACCTCGGCGGCGGCCGTCGGCTGCGCGGCACCGTCCCGGAGGTCTTCGGCGACCGGCTCGTGCCGGTCGGCTACTCCCGGCTCGGCCCCAAGGACCGCCTCCGATCCTGGATCCGCCTCCTGGCCCTGGCCGCCACCCACGAGGACCACGCCTGGACCGCCCACACCCTCGGGCGCCACCCCAACAGCCGCAGCCAGGACCCCGTCGGCCGCTCGCTCCTCGGCCCCCTCGATCATCGCGCGCTGGAGCACCTGCGCGACCTCGTCGCCCTGCGCGACGCCGGCCTCGCCGAGCCGCTGCCGCTGCCGCTGAAGACCTCCTTCGACTACGCCACCCGCCGACGCACCCGCCTGAGCGCCAGCGAGGCGCTCGACCGCGCCGCCGACTGGCGCTGGAACGACGGGAGGTTCCCCGGGGAGTGCTCCGACCCCGCCTGGCGCCGCCTCGCTCCCGACCGCGCCCTGCCCGGCGCCGAGCCCCCGCGTCCCGGCGAGCAGGTCGACGACGAGCCCACCCGGTTCGGCGCCCTGAGCCGCCGGCTCTGGACCCCGCTCCTCGACGCCGAGCAGGGGCGGTGGTGAGCATGGCCGAGCCCCGCATCTACGACCTCGCCGGTCCGCTGCCCACCGGCACCACCCTGCTCGAGGCCAGCGCCGGCACCGGCAAGACCTACACGATCGCCGGCCTGGTCGCCCGCTACCTCGCCGGCGGCGAGGTCGACGTCGACCAGCTCCTCGTCGTCACCTTCGGTCGCGCGGCCAGCCAGGAGCTCCGGGCCCGGGTGCGCGGACGCCTGGTGGCCTCCGAGCGCCTGCTCGCCGAGGCGCTGGAGCCTGGCGACGCAGGCGCCGACCTCGACTCCGACCTCGACTCCGACCTCGACGTCGTCGAGACCTGGCTGCTCGACGCCGACGCGGGGGAGCGCCGGCTGCGCCTCGACCGCCTCCGCGCGGCCCTCGCCGGCTTCGACGCCGCCACCATCGCCACCACCCACCAGTTCTGCCAGCTGGTGCTGCGCTCGCTCGGCGTCGCCGGCGACACCGAGCCCGGCGCCACGCTCGTCGACACCCTCGACGACCTCGTCCTGGAGGTCGTCGACGACGTCTACCTGCGCTTCTTCGGCTCCCGCAGCGTCGCCCCGCCCTTCGACCTCGCCGCCGCCCGCGGTCTGGCCCGCACCGTCATGGCCGACGGCCTGGCCGACGTCGCCCCGCCCAGCGCGGCCGAGCAGGCCGACCCCGACTCCCCGGGCGCGCTGCGGG
Organism: Nocardioides sp. B129/18; assembly: GCF_055282735.1. Taxonomy (NCBI): domain Bacteria; kingdom Bacillati; phylum Actinomycetota; class Actinomycetes; order Propionibacteriales; family Nocardioidaceae; genus Nocardioides; species Nocardioides sp. B129/18. Next base: position 21,799 of record NZ_JBUZJI010000016.1, read on the forward strand.
TGGCCTTCGCCGCCGAGGTGCGCGCCGAGGTCGAGCGGCGCAAGCGCCGGCAGGGGATCCTCGCCTACGACGACCTCCTCGCCCGCGTCGCCCACGCGCTCGAGGACCCCCACGCCCACGGCCGGCAGCGGCTGCGGGCGCGCTGGCGCGTGGTGCTGGTCGACGAGTTCCAGGACACCGACCCCACCCAGTGGGACGTCCTCGAGCGGGCCTTCGGCGGCCACGCCACCCTCGTGCTCATCGGCGACCCCAAGCAGGCCATCTACGGCTTCCGCGGCGGCGACGTCCACACCTACCTCCGCGCCGCCGACACCGCCGACGTCAGCGCCACCCTCGCCACGAGCTTCCGCGCCGACGAGCCGCTCAACGCCGCCCTCGGCGTCCTCCTCGACGCCGCCGCCCTCGGCGACGAGCGCATCGTCGTCCACCCCGTGCGGGCCCACCACCGCGGCTCCCGGCTGCAGGGGGCGCCGTCCGACGCGCCGCTGCGGCTGCGGCGGCTGCCCCGCGCCGGGCTCCCGCTCACCAAGCAGGGACTGGTGCGCGCCGCGCTGGCGCGCGAGCTCGTCGCCGCCGACTGCGCCGCCGACATCGCCCGACTGCTGGCCTCCGACGCCACCTGGGACGGTCGCCCGATCCGCGCCGGCGACGTCGCCGTCATCGTCGGCGTCCGCGACCACGGCCTGCTCGTGCAGACCGCGCTGCAGGCGCTCGGGGTGCCGGCGGTCGTCGCCGGCGGCGGCCACCTGCTGGCCACCGAGGCCGCCGACGCCTGGTGGACCCTGCTGGAGGCGCTCGAGCAGCCGCATCGCGTGACCCGGGTGCGCGCGGCCGCGCTGGGGCCGTTCGTCCGGCACACCGCAGCCGAGATCGCCGCCGACGGCGACGCCCTCACCGACGCCGTCGCCGACCGCCTGCGCGGCTGGGCCGAGGTGCTGCGGCTGCGCGGCGTCGCGGCGCTCGTCGAGGCGCTCGAGGCCGCCGGCCTCACTCCGTCGCTGCTCACCCGTCCGGCCGGCGAGCGCCTGCTCACCGACCTGCGCCACCTCGGCCAGCTCCTCCACGACGTCGCGGTCCGGGAGCGGCTGGGCCTGGCCGGTCTGCTCGGCTGGCTGCGCGAGGAGCGGCTGCGCATCGCCGGCACCGACCGTCCGCGCCGCCTGGACTCCGACGCCGCCGCCGTGCAGATCGTCACCGTCCACGCCAGCAAGGGCCTGGAGTACCCCGTGGTGCACCTGCCCTTCGTCCACCAGCTCTATCGGCACCCCGTCACCGTCGCCCGCTACCACGAGGCCGGACGCCGCACCCTCGACGTGCGCGGCGCCGGCGAGGGCTGGTCGGCCCACGAGGCCCGCCACGTCGCCGAGGAGGCCGCCGAGGACCTCCGCGACCTCTACGTCGCGCTGACCCGCGCCCAGTCGCAGGTCGTCACCTGGTGGGCGCCCACGACCACCACCCAGCACGGTCCGCTGCACCGCATGGTCTTCGGCCGCCAGCCCGGCACGGCCCACGTGCCCGAGGTCGTGCAGGTCCGTGACGACGAGTACGCCGCGCGCATCCTCGACCTCCTCACCCGGCTCGGTGCGCTCACGCACGAGGTCGTGGAGCCCGCCGATCCCTCCCAGCCCCTGGGCCCGACCGCGGCCGGCCCCGCGCCCGCGCTGGAGGTCCGCCGCTTCGAGCGCGGCGTCGACACCGCCTGGACCCGCACCTCCTACTCCGCGCTCATCCGGATCGAGGAGCAGGCCGCCGCCGCCACCAGCGAGCCCGACGTCGCGCTGCGCGAGGACGAGGCGGTGCCCGAGCTCGAGGTGCTCGAGGCGGTCGCCGACGAGATCGAGGGCGCTCCCGAGTCCCCGGTGACGCTGCCGCTGGCCGACGCCCCGGCCGGTGCGGCCTTCGGCAGCCTGGTGCACGCCGTGCTCGAGCACGCCGACCCGGCGGCGCCCGCCACCGACGGCGACCTCCTCGCCGAGCTGCGTCGCCACGTCGTCGAGCAGGCCCGGTGGTGGCCGGTGGAAGTCGACGCCGACACCCTCGCCGCCGGACTCCTCGAGGTGCACCGCTCGCCGCTGGGCCCGCTCGCGCCGGGGCTCACCCTCGCCGACCTGCCGCTCTCCGACCGGCTGCGCGAGCTCGACTTCGAGATCCCGCTCGCCGGCGGCGACCGTCCCACCCGCGTCCGTCGCGAGCCGGTGCTGCGCGACCTCGCCGCGACCCTGCGCGCGCACCTGCCCGCTGACGATCCCCTCGCGGGCTACGCCGACCGGCTGCGGACCCCGCCGCTGGGCGACCAGCCGCTGCGCGGCTACCTCTCCGGCTCCATCGACGTCGTGCTGCGCGTGCCCGCGGCCGAGGTGCCCGGCGGCGCGCGGTTCGTCGTCGTCGACTACAAGACCAACCGGCTCAGCCCGCCCGAGGTGCCGCCGCACGCCGGCCACTACGCCGCCCCGCAGCTGGCCGAGGCGATGCTCCACTCGCACTACCCGCTGCAGGCGCTGCTCTACTCGGTGGTCGTCCACCGCTACCTGCGCTGGCGGGTTCCGGGCTACGAGCCGGCCACGCACCTGGGCGGCGTCGCCTACCTCTACCTGCGCGGCATGGCCGGTGCGGCCTCGCCCGTGATCGACGGCCACCCCTCGGGCGTCTTCTCCTGGCAGCCGCCCGCCGCGCTGGTGGTCGCCCTGTCCGACCTGCTCGACGGAGGTGCGCCGTGATCGAGCGCTTCGAGCCCCGCGACGCCCACGACCCCCGGCTCGCGCTGGGCGCCGACATCGCCCCGGCCGGCCTCCTCGGCCGGTTCAACGCCGCAGGCGTGCTCACCGCGGCCGACGTCCACGTCGCGCGCCGCGCCTGCGCGCTGAGCGGGCTCGACCCGGACGGCGCGGCCGGCGAGCCGATCGCGCTGGCCGTCGCGCTGGCGGTGCGGGCCGTGCGCCACGGCTCGGTCTGCGTCGACCTCGTCGACACCGCGCACGCCGACCTCGAGGTGCTCGAGGGGGAGGAGCGGCCCGAGGAGCTGCCCTGGCCTCCGGTGGAGGGCTGGCTCGACGCCGTCGCCGCGAGCGCGGTGGCCCGGGCCGGCGTCGTGCGCGTCGAGCACGGTCTGCTCTACCTCGACCGCTACTGGCGTGAGGAGGGCCAGGTCCGCGACGACCTCCTCGCCCGCGCCGAGGCCGAGCCGCCCCGCCTCGACGCCGCCGCCCTCGAGGCCGGCGCCGCGCGGCTCTTCCCCGCGGGCTACGACGAGCAGCGCGCCGCTGCGCTGGCCGCGGCGACCTCGTGGACCAGCGTCCTCACCGGAGGGCCCGGCACCGGCAAGACCACCGCCGTCGCCGGGCTGCTCGCCCTGCTCGGCGCCGAGGCCGCCCGGGCGGGCCGACCGCTGCGCATCGCGCTCACGGCCCCCACCGGCAAGGCCGCGGCCCGGCTGCAGGAGTCGGTCGAGCAGGCGCAGCGCGAGTCCTGGTTCACCGATGACGATCGCGCCTGCCTGGCCGGGCTGCAGGCGTCCACGCTGCACCGCCTGCTGGGCTGGCGCCCGGAGTCGCGCACCCGCTTCCGTCACCACCGCGCCAACCGGCTGCCCCACGACGTCGTGGTCGTCGATGAGACCTCCATGGTCTCCCTGACGATGATGGCGCGGCTCGTCGAGGCCGTGCGTCCCGACGCCCGGCTGGTGCTCGTCGGCGACCCCGACCAGCTCGCGTCGGTCGAGGCCGGGGCGGTGCTCGCCGACCTCGTCGCCGGGCTGCGCGTGCGCACGCCCGGCTCGGTCACGGCGCTGCGCACCGGCCACCGGTTCGGCCGCGAGATCGGCGGCCTGGCCGAGGCGCTGCGCGTCGGCGACTCCGCCACGGCCCTCGAGCTCCTCGCCGAGGCCGACCCCGCCGACGCCTCCGCGCCCGTCCGGCTCCTCGACCCCACCGACACCGAGCATCGCGCCCTCCTGCGCACGCGACTGCTCGACCACGCGCTCGAGGTCCACGCGGCCGCCGTGCGCGGCGACGTCCCGGCCGCCCTCGCCGCCGTCGAGCGGCACCGCCTGCTGTGCGCCCACCGCGACGGCGTCTACGGCGTCGCCCACTGGAACCTCCAGGTGGAGCGCTGGCTCTCCGAGGTGCTCCTCGAGCGGGGCGGCCGCCCGGTGGGGCGGGCCGGGGGGCCCGAGTCGTACCCCGGCCGTCCGCTGCTCATCACCGCCAACGACTACGGCCTGGGCCTGTTCAACGGCGACACCGGCGTCGTCGTCGCCGGCCCCGAGGGTCGCCCGCTCGCCGTCGTCGGTGCCGCCGACGACCCCGAGCCGCTGCGCCTGGCGCCCAGCCGCCTCGGCGAGGTCGACACCATGCACGCGATGACCGTCCACAAGTCCCAGGGCAGCCAGGCCAGCGAGATCACCGTCCTCCTGCCGCCCCCGGACTCCCCGCTGCTCACCCGCGAGCTGCTCTACACCGCCGTCACCCGCGCCAAGGACCGCGTCTGCCTGGTCGCCGACCCCGCCTCGGTGCGTGCCGCCCTCGACCGCCGCGCCCAGCGCGCCTCCGGTCTGCAGCGCCGCTTCGGCTGATCCGCGGGGGGCAATTTCCCCGGATATCCGGGGAAACTGGACGTTGTCAGGGGAAGCTTCCCCTGACAACGTCCAGTTCTCCCTGACCTGATCGGGCGTCGACGTCAGCCCAGAGCGGCGTTGACGACCTCGCGGGCCTCGTCCTGCACCCGCGCGAGGTGCTCGGGGCCCTGGAAGCTCTCGGCGTAGATCTTGTAGACGTCCTCGGTGCCGGAGGGTCGCGCGGCGAACCAGGCCGACGCGGTGACGATCTTGAGCCCGCCGAGCGGGGCGCCGTTGCCGGGGGCGCTGGTGAGCCGCTGGAGGATCGGCTCGCCGGCGAGGGAGTCGGCGGTGACGTCGTCGGGGGTGAGGGCCGCGAGCCGGGCCTTCTGGGTGCGGTCGGCGGGGGCGTCGACGCGGGCGTAGGCCGGATCGCCGTGGGCGGCGACGAGGGCGGCGTAGCGCTGCGAGGGGGTCTCCCCGGTGCGGGCGAGGATCTCCGAGGCGAGCAGCGCGAGCAGGAGGCCGTCCTTGTCGGTGGTCCACACCGAGCCGTCGTGACGCAGGAACGACGCGCCGGCCGACTCCTCGCCGCCGAAGCCGAACGAGCCGTCGAGCAGGCCCGGGACGAACCACTTGAAGCCCACCGGCACCTCCACCAGCGGACGTCCGACGGCGGCGGCGACGCGGTCGATCATCGACGACGACACCAGCGTCTTGCCGATCCGCGCGCCCTCCGGCCAACCGGGTCGCGCGCCGCCGAAGAGGTGCTCGATGGCGACGGCGAGGAAGTGGTTGGGGTTCATCAGCCCGTCGGGGGTGACGATGCCGTGCCGGTCGGCGTCGGCGTCGTTGCCGGTGGCGAGGTCGAAGGGCGCCTCGTCGCCGTCCATGCGCGCCACGAGCGAGGCCATCGCCGACGGGGAGGAGCAGTCCATGCGGATCTTGCCGTCCCAGTCCAGCGTCATGAACCGCCAGGTGGGGTCGACGAGCGGGTTGACGACGGTGAGGTCGAGGCGGTGCCGCTCGGCGATCGCACCCCAGTACTGCGCGGACGCGCCGCCGAGGGGGTCGGCGCCGATGCGCACGCCGGCCGCCCGGACGGCGTCGAGGTCGAGCACCGAGGGCAGGTCGTCGACGTAGGTGCCGAGGAAGTCGTAGGAGCCGGCGGTGGCCCGGGCTCGGGCGAACGGCACGCGGCGCACCTCGCGCAGGCCGCCGGCGATCAGCTCGTTGGCGCGGCGGGCGATCGCGCCGGTGGCGTCGGTGTCGGCGGGGCCGCCGTGCGGGGGGTTGTACTTGAAGCCGCCGTCGGACGGCGGGTTGTGCGACGGCGTGACGACGATGCCGTCGGCCAGGCCGGCTCCGGTGGTGCGTCCGCCGTTGGCGCGCAGGATCGCGTGGGACACCGCGGGCGTGGGCGTCCATCCGTCGGCGGCGTCGACCAGCACGGTGACGTCGTTGCCGACGAGCACCTCCAGCGCCGTGGTCCAAGCCGGCTCGGAGAGCGCGTGGGTGTCGCGGCCGAGGAAGAGCGGCCCGTCGTAGCCCTGGGCCGACCGGTACTCGCAGATGGCCTGCGTGGTGGCCAGGATGTGGGCCTCGTTGAAGCTCGCCGTCAGCGAGGTGCCCCGGTGGCCGCTGGTGCCGAAGGCGACCTGCTGGCCGACGTCCTCGGGATCGGGCTGGACGGAGAAGTACGCCGTGACGAGGTGGGCGACGTCGACGAGGTCCTCTGGACGGGCGGGCTGACCGGCGCGGGGGCTGCTCACCGGTCCACTATGGCGGGGTTCACCCCCCTCGCGCAGGGTCGGGGGCCGATACTGGACGGCGTGACCCACGTGACCTGCACGATCCGCGACGGCATCGCCCACGTGCGCCTGGACCGTCCCGAGAAGCTGAACGCGCTCACGCTCGACGTCCTCGACGACCTCGTCGCCACCGCTCGCACCCTGCGGCGCGACCGCACTCTGCGCGCCGTGATCGTCTCCGGCGAGGGCGACTCCTTCTGCGCCGGGCTCGACTTCGCCCACGTGATGCGCCAGCCCGCACGCATCGCCACCGCGTTCGTCCCGCGGCCCTGGCGCGGCACCAACACCTTCCAGGAGGCCTGCTGGGCCTGGCGTCGTCTGCCGGTGCCGGTGATCGCCGCGGTCCACGGCCACTGCCTCGGCGGCGGCGTCCAGCTGGCCCTGGCCGCCGACTTTCGCATCGCGCACCCCGACTCCACCTGGTCGGTGCTCGAGGCGAAGTGGGGGATCATCCCCGACATGTCGGGCATCCGCAGCCTCTCCGAGCTGGTCGGCATCGACGTCGCCAAGCGGCTGACGATGACCGCCCAGCACCTCTCGGGCAAGGAGGCCCACGACCTCGGCCTGGTCACGGAGCTCGACTCCGACCCCGTCGCCGCGGCCGAGCGCTTCGCCCGCGAGCTCACCCTGCGCTCGCCCGACCAGCTGGCCGCCGCCAAGCGGCTCTTCGACGACACCTGGTTCGCCGGGTCGCGTCGCACCTTCGCCCGTGAGCGCGTCGAGCAGGCCTGGCTGCTGTTCGCCCGCAACACCAAGGCCGCGCGCGAGGCCGCCTTCGCCAAGGCGGCGCCGCAGTTCGGCCCGCGGGGCCGCTGAGCACCGGCGCGGGCGGCGGCTCCCGCCCGCGCAAGGCCGCCGCCTCGAAGGCGACGGCGAAGAAGGCTGCGGCGAAGAAGGCTGCGGCGAAGAAGGCACCTACGAAGAAGACCCCCGCCACGAAGACCCCCGCGAAGAAGGCGCCCGCGAAGAAGGCGCCCGCGAAGAAGGCGCCCGCGCGGGCCCGCAGCGCTCCGCCCCCGCCGCCTCGTGTCTCGCTCTCCGCTCGGCTGGGGACGGTGCTGGCGCGGCTGCGTCCGCGGCGCCCGGTGCGGCTGCTCGTCTGGCCGGCGCTGCTCCTGCTGGGCTGGCTCACCGGACCGCTGCCGGTGCTGGTCGTCGTCGGCGTGCTGCTGGGCATGCCGCGGGTGCGCGACGCCGTGCTCGAGCCGTGGTGGTCGGCGACGCCGCGCGAGCGCGCCGCCCGCGTGGGCGTCGGCGTGCTGGTCGGCTCGGCGGTCGTGGGTCTCGCGGCCGGCCGGTGGCTCCTGGCTCCCGCCGGCCGACTCCCGCTGCCCCCGGGCGCCGGACGCTGGGTGACGCCGGCCTACGAGGGACGACCGCTGGAGGCGCGTCCGCTGACCCGTGCGGACGCCGCGGCGGACGCCGGACCGGTGGGCGACAGCCCGGTGGTGGCCGGTCGATGGCTGGGCACCGGCTGCTCGACGATGCGCGCCGACGCCGCAGGCCACGGCGTCGTGCTCTGCCGCGACGCCGACACCACGACGCTGCGGGTGCTCGGCGCCGACGACCGTCCGCGGGCGAGCCTGGACCTGCCGGCGTCCGGGCCCTGCGACGGCGCCCTCGCGCTGCGTCCCGACGGCCGCCTCGCCGTGGGTCTGGGACGCGCGGTGACGGTGGTGCGCACCGTCGGCACCGGCGACCGCGCGATGGCCCGACGCGAGGCCCGCAGCGACCTCACGGGCGTCCTGGCCGCCGGCGACTGCGTGCGCGACGTCGCCCTCGACCCCCGCGGCCGCACCTGGTTCGTCTCGGCCCGGGGCGTGCTCGGCCTGCTGGACGGGGCCGGGCCGCCGCTGGGCCGCCTCGACCTGGGCGCGCCCGTGACCACCGGCTTCGCAGCGCCCGACCCCGCGCGTCCGGATCGCATGGAGGTGTCCTCGCAGGAGGCGGTGGTGGCGGTCGACGTCGCGGCCGGTCCGCGGCTGCAGGAGGCCTGGCGCTCGGCGTACGACCTGGGCAGCGGCCCCCGCGCCGGTCAGCCCGTCCCGGGCTCGGCCAGCCGTCCGCTCGCCCTGCCCGGCGGCCTGCTGGCGATCGCCGACGTCGCCGAGCCGCGCTCGCACGTCGTCGTGCTCGATCGCGCCACGGGCCGGGAGCGCTGCCGGGCCGAGCTCTTCGACGACGACCACAGCGTCGTCGGCGCCGACCTGGTGGCGGTCGGCCGGCAGGCGTCGCTGCTGGCGGTGGACTCCGCCGGCTGGACGGCGTGGGGCACCGCCCTGGGCCGCGCCCCCGCCGGCGCCATCACCCGCATCGACGTGCGCCCCGACGGCGATCGCCTGCGGTGCGTGATCGCCTGGACCGCCGAGGTCCCCACCGCGCCCATCGCCCCCGTGGTGGCCGCCGACACCGGCCTGGCCTACGTCGTCGGCAAGCGCTCGACGCTGTGGGCGGTGCAGGCCTGGACCCTCACCCTCGTCGACCTGCGCACCGGCGCCCGCCCGGTGACGCTACGTCTGGGCCTCGGCGAGCTCGCCCGGCCCACCGGGCCTCTGGTGCGCCGTGACCGCTCCCTGCACCTGGTCGTGCGGGGTGGGGTGGTGCGGGTCCGGGACCGGGCGTCAGTCACCCGGCCAGCCGGGTAGTTGTCTGCTTGGCACGCGA
>NZ_JBUZJI010000016.1:30835-90140 GCF_055282735.1 Nocardioides sp. B129/18
TGCCAAGCAGACAAGTCACGTGCCAGGTCCCCGACGTCAGGGGAACCGGACGCCGGTGGTCTCCTCGCTGATCTCCCACAGCCGACGCTGGGCGGCGGGGTCGTGGCTGAGCCGGGTGGAGGTGACGATCTGCGCCGGGCCGGACATCTCGCCGAGCCCGGACGGGCCGCAGTACGTGCCGCCGGGCAGGTCGGCGGTGGCGGCCATGAGCGTCGGCCAGGCGCCGGCGGCGGCGCTCTGGGAGACCGCGCGGACGGCGCCGTCGACGATCGAGGCGAGCCCGCCGCGGGAGCGGCCGTACTGGCCGTTGGCGGCCAGGTGGGTGCCGGCGAAGCCGGGATGGGCGGCGAGCGCGAGCACCGGGACGTCGGCCGCGCGGGCTCGGCGGTCGAGCTCGTAGGCGAAGAGCAGGTTGGCCAGCTTGGTCTGGCCGTAGACGGTCCAGCGGACGTAGCGGCCCTCCTGGCGCAGCGGGTCGCCGAGCGGTGCGGAGCGCGCGATCCGGTGCATGGTCGAGGCCAGGTTCACCACGCGCCCGCCGCCGTCGACGAGCTGCGGCCAGAGCAGCCCGGTGAGCAGGAACGGCCCGAAGTGGTTGGTGGCCATCTGCTGCTCGAGGCCCTCGGGCGTGCGCCGGTAGGGCGTGGCCATCACGCCGGCGTTGTTGACGAGCACGTCGATGGGGCCGAGGTCGGCCGCGCGGCCGGCGGCCTCGCGCACCGAGGCCAGCGAGGAGAGGTCGACGACGAGCTCGGGCAGGTCGGCATCGGGCACCTCGGCGCGGATGCCGACGGCGGCCTCGGCGATCTTGGCGGGGTTGCGGCCGGCGAGCACCACGCGGGCGCCGCGCCGGGCGAGCTCGAGGGCGGTGTGCCACCCGAGTCCCCCGCTGCTCGGGCCGGTGACGACGACGGTGCGGCCGGTCTGGTCGCCGATGTCGGCGAGGCTCCAGGCGCTCACGGCGTGGTCGCCATCTGCGCGAGGATCGCGGTGGCGAGGTCGGCGTCGCCGTGCACCGCCACCTCCACCTGCTCCGCACTCCGACGTCCGCCGGCGAGCGCGGCGAGGGTGGCGGCGTCCATGCGCAGCCGCACCGTGGGATCGGCGGGCGGGTCGGCCAGGGGCCGGGCGCGGCCGTCGTCGCCGACCGCGACGGCGAACGAGCCGTGGTCGACGACCTCGAGCACGGCGCTCGTGCCGGCCGGGGCGCCGACGCGCTTGCCGAGGACGTAGCCGATCGTCGAGCCGAGCTGGGCGACGGTGTGGGCGGCGCCGGGGGAGTCGGTGCCGCCGGGGCGGCCGACGGCGCGGCGGACGTCCTGCTCGTGCATCCACACGTCGAGCGGGCGGTTGCGCAGCAGCGTCCCCCAGTCCCACGGGATCCCGCCGAAGACCGGGTCGGCCGGCGCGGAGGCGTCGGCGGGCATCGCCGCCAGCAGGGTCTCGTGACGCCGTCGGGTGGCCGAGCGGATCTCGGCGACGAGGTCCGCGGGCGAGGCGTCGCGCCGGTTCACCACGCCGATCTCGGTGTACTGGCCCATCGGCGAGACGACGTGCGGGGCCTCGCCGACCTCGGCGTGCTCCTCGACGCCGGTGGCCAGCACCGACTCCAGGTGCGCGGTGTGCGACACCACGGCCCGCACGTCCCAGCCGGGCAGGTCGGTGGGCAGGTCCCACTCCTCGGGGGAGAGGCCCTCCAGCACGGTCAGCAGGTCCTCGACGCTGCGCCACCACGTCTCGACGTGGCCGGCGAGCAGCTGCTCGTCGCTCATGCTCGCCACTGTAGGGCGGCTCCATCGGCCCCGGGAGGGGCGTCCGGGAGAGGGATCAGGGACCGGGATCAGGGACCGGGATCAGGGACCGGGATCAGGGACCGGGATCAGGTGGACGGCAGCCGCACGGCCAGCACGGCGACGTCGTCGCGCTGCCGGGCGCCGAGGAGCTCGTCGAGCACGGCGTCGACGAGCTCGTCGAGCTTGGCGTCGACGTGCGCGGCGGCCTGGGCCGCGACCACGCCGCGCAGCCGCTCGGTGCCGACGTCGATGTGCTCGCCGGAGTGCTCGACGAGCCCGTCGGTGTAGAGGACGAGCAGCGAGCCGGGCTCGAGGACGGTGCGGTGGTCGAGCCGGGGGAGCCCGGTCTGCACGCCGAGGAGCAGGTCGGGCTCACCGACCTCGAGGACGCCCGCGAGGCCGTCGGCGCCGACGAGGATCGGCGGCGGGTGGCCGGCGTTGCTCCACACCACCTCGAGCCGGCCGGCGTCGAGCTGCCCGATGCGGGCCAGGACGAGGGTGGCCAGGGCCGGCAGGTCGAGCTGGGCGAGGGCGTCGTCGAGCCGCTCGAGGGTGCGGGCCGGGGTGGTGTCCTCGGCCCAGGCGAGGGTGCGCAGCATCGTGCGCAGCTGGCCCATGGTGGCCGCGGCCCGGATGTCGTGCCCGATGACGTCGCCGACGACGGCCACCGCGCCGCCGTCGCGCAGGGGCACGGCGTCGTACCAGTCGCCGCCGACCTGGTCGTAGGTGGCGGCCGGCCGGTACCGCGCGCACACCTCGAGACCGGGGAGGCCGGGCAGCTGCGGGATGGTGGGCAGCAGGGAGCGCTGCAGGGTGAGCATCGCGGCCTGCCGCTCCTGGACGAGCTCGGCGCGCTGGAGGGCCTGGGCGGTGTAGGACGCGAGGGCGTCGAGCACGGGTCGCTCGTCGGGGTGCACGTCGCGGGCGGAGTCCCAGACCAGCAGCAGCGTCCCGGCCACCGTCTGGCCCTGCGCGAGCGGCAGGAACAGCCGGGCGCCGCGGCCGGGGCCGCACCGCACGTCGTCGGTGCTGCCGAAGAGCCGGTCGAGCTCGCTGCGCCGGCGCACGGCGACGGGGTGCGGCGAGAGGGCGACGGCGCCGAGCGGGTGGTCGGGGTCGAGCGGCAGGCGCTGCTCCGGCGGGGCGTGGGGCCCGCGGGGCGCGGCGCGGACGAGCTCGTCGCCGTCGCGCAGCCACAGCGCCACGTCCGAGCAGCCGAGCTGGATCAGCCCCACCATCTCCACCACATGGGCGACGTCGGGGACGGTGCGGGTGGCGGCCAGGCCCTCGCTGAGGTCGAGCAGGACCCGGCTGAGCTGGGTGACCTCCTCGGCCTCGGTGAGCGCGCGGTCGTGCTGGGCGCGCAGGTCCGCGGCGGCGATCTCGGCGGCGCAGCCGGCGGCGAGGTCGCGCAGCATCGCGACGGCGGTGTCGTCCCAGGCGCGCTCCTCGGTCTCGGTGACGACGAGCGCGCCGACGACCGGCCCGGAGGCGTGGGAGAGCGGGACGGCCAGGAGTGCGCCGACGGGGCGGCTCACCAGCGCGGCGGCCTCCTCGGCGAGCTCGGGGGCGCGGGCGGCGTCGGGCACCGCGACGACGCCGCGCGCGGAGACCGCCGAGACCAGCGGCGAGGCCGCGGGGTGGGTGACGATCACGGTGGCGCCGGCGCATCGCAGCAGGCGTCGGGACAGGCGGACGTAGCGCGCTCGGCTCTCCTGCGTCGCGGAGCCGGCACGCTGCTCGCCTGTCGTGCTCCCGGTCGGCACAGGAAGACCGTAGCCGAGGTCACGTCGGCTCCGGGCGGCATCCGGGGCGATCGTGGGTCGGCTCGCGTCGCGGGGCAGGATGGCGTCATGCGCGTGCGTGCCCCCGAGCTCGCCGGCCGAGGCTGGCTCAACACCGACGGTCCCCTCACCCTGCGCGAGCTGCGCGGCCGGTTCGTGCTCCTCGACTTCTGGACCTTCTGCTGCATCAACTGCCTGCACGTCCTCGACGAGCTGCGGCCGGTGGAGGAGCGCTTCTCCGAGGAGCTCGTGGTCGTCGGCGTCCACTCGCCGAAGTTCGTGCACGAGGCCGACCCGGTCGCCCTGGCGGCGGCCGTCGACCGCTACGGCGTCCACCACCCGGTGCTCGACGACCCCGACCTCGTCACCTGGCAGGCCTACACCGCCCGCGCCTGGCCGACGCTCGTGCTCGTCGACCCCGAGGGCTACGTCGTCGCGCACTACGCCGGAGAGGGCCACGCCCACGCCATCGAGGCGCTGCTCGAGGAGCTCGTCGCCCAGCACCGCGAGCGCGGCACCCTCCAGCCGGGCGACTCGCCCTACGTCGCGCCGGTCGTCGAGCCCACCAACCTGCGCTTCCCCGCCTCCGCGGTGCCGCTGCCCGACGGCGGCACGCTGGTGGCCGACGCCGGCCACGACGAGGTGGTCGTGCTCGACGCCGAGGGCGCCGTGGTGCGTCGCGTCGACGGCTTCCGCGAGCCCAACGGCGTGTGCCTGCTGCCGTCCGACGTCGCCGCCGAGCTCGGGTACGACGCCGTCGTCGCCGACACCGTCGGCCACCGCGTCTGGGGTCTCGACGTCGCCACCGGCGTCACCCGCGTGCTGGCCGGTGACGGCACCCAGTGGATGCAGGGCGACGGCGTCGAGCGGCTCTCCTCGCCCTGGGACGTCGCCTGGTGGGACGGCCGCGTCTGGATCGCGATGGCCGGCCTCCACCAGCTGTGGACGCTCGACCCGCGCACCGGCGAGGTGGCTGTCGCCGCCGGCACCACCAACGAGGGGCTGCTCGACGGCCCGCTCGTCGAGGCCTGGTTCGCCCAGACCTCGCGCCTGGCGCCCGACGGGGAGCGGCTGTGGATCGCCGACTCCGAGACCTCCGCGCTGCGCGTGATCGAGGGCCCGGCCGAGGCCCGCGTCGTCCGCACGGTCGTCGGCACCGGCCTCTTCGACTTCGGCCTGCGCGACGGCGCCGCCGACCAGGCGCTGCTCCAGCATCCGCTCGGCGTCACCCTGCTGCCCGACGGCTCGGTGGCGGTCTGCGACACCTACAACGGCGCCGTCCGCCGCTACGACCCCGCCGCCGACGAGGTCACCACCCTCGCCGTCGACCTCGCCGAGCCGTCCGCCGCCTTCGTCGACCCCGACGACGCCGGCGTGCTCGTCGTCGTCGAGTCCGCCGCCCATCGCCTCGAGCGGGTGCCGCTGGGCGCGGCCGCGCAGGTCGACGGCTTCGCGCACTCCACCCAGCGGCCGGTCACCGACGTCGGCGCCGACCTCGAGCTCGTCATCACCTTCGCCCCGCCGCCGGGCCAGAAGGTCGACGACCGCTTCGGCCCCGCCAGTCAGCTGCTCGTCGAGGCCACGCCGCCGGCGCTGATCCGCGAGGGCGGCGGCCGCGGCACCGACCTCACCCGCATCCTGCGGCTCGACCCCGCGGTCGGCGACGGCGTCCTCCACATCGCCGCCCGCGCCGCCTCCTGCGACGCCGACGGCGGCGAGGGCGCGGCCTGCCGCATGCACCAGCAGGACTGGGGCATCCCGGTGCGCCTGGTCGCCGAGGGCGTCCACGAGCTCGTGCTGCCGCTGGGCGGCGTCGCCGACGAGCCGGGTCAGGACGCCTGATGGACGACGCAGGCCTGTGGCTGAGGTTCGTCTCCGGGCCCGACGTCGACGCGCTCGGCCTGACGATCCCCGACGTCCTCGACGCCGTCGAGGGCGCGGTCGCGGCCCACGGACGCGGTGAGACCGCCTTCGAGCCGCGCGTCCACCTCACCCCGGACGCCTCGGGGCGCGGCCACTTCAACATCCTGCGCGGCCACATCGGCTCGCTCGGCGAGCACGGCGTCGCGGGCGTCAAGGTCGTCGGCGACTTCGTCGACAACTACCGCCAGGGCCTGCCGTCCGAGCTGGCGCTGCTCACCCTGCTCGACCCCACCACCGGCATCCCGCGCGCGATCCTCGACGCCACGCTCATCACCGAGGTGCGCACCGGCGCGATGACCGCCGTCGGCGCCCGCCACCTGGCCCGTCGCGACGCCCGCGTGCTCGGTCACGTCGGCGCGCGCGGCACCGCGTTCAGCAACGTCGTCATGCTCGATCACCTCCTCGACCTCGAGGAGATCCGCGTGACCAGCCGGCGTCCGGAGTCGCGCGAGGCGTTCGCCGAGCGCCTGCGCGCCGCGGTGACGACGCCCGTCGTGGTGGTCGGCTCGGCCGCCGAGGCCCTCGACGGCGTCGACGTCGGCATCGAGGCCACCCGCCTGGTGGAGCCGGAGCCGCTGGTCACCCGCGACATCCTCGCCCCCGGCTCCCTCCTGGTGCCCTACGGCACGATCTCCGCGCTCGCCCCGGACCTGCTCGACGGCATCGACAAGGTCGTCGTCGACGACTGGCGCGAGTCGCAGTCGGGCCACCTCGGCGCCCTGCGCCCGCACCTGCGCAGCGGCGCCCTGACCCGCGAGCGGGTGCACGCCGAGATCGGCGACGTCGTCACCGGACAGGCCCCCGGCCGGGAGGACGCGGACGAGCGCATCCTCTTCTGGCACCGCGGCCTCTCGATCCTCGACGTCGCCCTCGGGCACCTGATCCTCGAGCGTGCCGAGGCCGCCGGGCTCGGCACGATGGTGCGGATGCGATGAGCCGCGCCGCGCTGGAGGTCGCCGGGGTCGAGCAGCTCGATCTCGACGCCGTCCGCGCGATCGCCGCCGGCGCCGGCGTCCGCCTCGACGACGACCTCCTCGCGCAGGTGCGCACCTCGCGCGAGCGGGCGATGCGGGTCCTGGAGGCGGGGGTGCCGGCGTACGGCGTCACCTCCGGCATGGGGGCGCTGGCCGACCGCGTGCTCACTCCGCAGGAGCAGGCCGGGCACTCGGTGCGGCTGATGGCCGCGCGGGCCGTCGGCTCGGCGCCGTGGCTCGATCCGGCCGAGGCGCGGGCGGTGGTGGCGGTGCGGCTGCGGACGCTGCTGGCGCCCGAGGCGGCGGTCTCCGCCGAGCTCTGCGAGCGCCTGGCTGCGCTGCTCGACGACGACGACCCGCTGCCGCCGGTGCCGCGCACGGGCGCCGGGTCAGCCGGCGAGATCATCCCGCTCGCCCACGCCTGGGCCGACCTCGCGGAGGGTGGCCTGGGCGTCAAGGAGGGCATCGCGCTGCTGGCCGGCGTCCCGGTGGCCACGGCGCTGGCGATCCTGCGCAGCGAGGAGGTGCGCGCCCTCGAACGCCACGCGCTGGCCGTCGCGTCCGGCTCGGTGGCGGTCTCCGGCGCCCCGCACGACCCGTTCCATCCCGCCCTGGCCCGCGGCGACGCCGAGCAGGCGGCCGTGCTCGCCGACCTGGGCGTCCTTCTGGGCGAGCCACCGGCCGCGCCGCGGCACCGGCAGGCGCCGATCTCGCTGCGCGTGCTCGGCCCCGTCGGCGCGCACGTGCGCCGGGCCGCCGGGGCGCTGGAGGCCGCCGCCGAGCGGGCGCTCGACGGCGTCACCGACTCCCCGGCGCTGCTCGACGCCGACGGTGCGCCGCGGTTCCTCGGCACCGCCGGCTTCCACGGCGTCGACCTCGCCGGCGCGCTCGAGGCGCTGCGTCAGGCGGTCGTGCACGCCGCGGCGGTGGGCGCCAGCCGCCTGCACCGGCTCCTGGACGCCGACGTCACCGGCCTGCCGCCCCAGCTGAGCGCCGACCCCGGCCCCGAGGCCGGGCTGACGCCGCTGCACAAGCGCGCCGTGGCCGAGGTGCAGGCGGTGGCGGCCGCGCCCGTGCTGCTCCCCGTCGAGACCTCCGGCGGCCAGGAGGACGTCCAGTCCTTCGCGCTCGAGGCCGCCGAGCGGCTGCGCGCGGCGATCGCCGCCTGGCGGGTCGTCGTGGCCTGCGAGCTGCTCGCCGTCCACCAGGCCCGGCTGCTCGGCGGAACCACTCCGCCGAGCCTGGACGCGCTGCTGACGCAGGCCGCCGCGGTGCTCCCCGAGGGCGCCCACGACCGCCCCCGCGGACCCGACGTCGACGCTCTCGTCCGACTGCTGGACTTCTCCCGTTCAGGTTGCGACGGCCCGGATCTCGACCTAGTGTCTGCGCCGTGACGTCTTTCCCCACCAATTCGATCGACTTACACCAGCACTGGTGGTCGTCCGAGCTGCGTGACGTCCTCGCCTCCCTCGGCCTGCTGCGCGGCACCACCCTGCACCTCGACGGCGAGCCGCCGTTCGAGATCGACCCTGCCGCCCACGATCTCGCCGCCCGCCGGGCCCAGGACGCCGCCGACGGCGTCGCGCTCACCCTCTACTCCCTCTCCAGCCCGCTCGGTCTCGAGCACCGCGAGCCCGACGTCGCCCGCCGCGTGCTCGACGCCTGGCACGCCGGCGCCGCCGCGCTGCCCGAGGGCACCGGCCTGTGGGCCGGGGTCGGCCTCGTCGAGCCCGACCTCGCCGGGCTGAAGGACGACCTCGCGCGCCCCGGCGTCCGCGGCCTGCAGGTGCCGGCCACCGCGCTGGCCACGCCCCAGGCGCTCGAGGCGCTCGCGCCGGTGCTGCGGGTCGTGGAGGAGGCCGACCGGCCGCTGCTGATCCACCCCGGCCCGGCCGCGCCCCTGGGCCCCGAGGCCGGCGTCCCGTCCTGGTGGCCCGCGCTCACCGACTACGTCGCCCAGCTGCAGGCCGCCTGGTTCGCCTGGCACGTGGCCGGCCGCACGCTCCTCCCGCGGCTGCGCGTCGGCTTCGTGGCGCTGGCCGGGCTCGCCCCGCTGCTCCACGAGCGGCTCGCCCAGCGCGGCGGCGCCCTCGGCGCACTCGACCCCGGCGTCTACTACGAGACCTCCTCCTTCGGGCCGCGCGCCATCGACGCCCTGGTGCGCGTCGTCGGCGTCGACCCCCTCGTGCACGGCTCGGACCGGCCCTACGCGCAACCGACGGATCCCTGTCTGGGGGACGCGTTCGCCCATGCCCTGTTCGTCGCCAACCCCACGCACTTCCTCGAAGGAGGCCTCCGATGACCGCTCTCGCGCCGGACGCCACGCACGTCTCGCACCCGACCCGCCCACTCCGCCTGCCCGCGCTCCCCGGCCGCACCCTGGCCCCCGACGAGCTCGCCGCCTGGGTGGCCGAGCTCGCCGCCGACCCCGACTCCTGGGCGCACCTGGTGCGCCACGACGCCGAGGGCCGCTACTACGTCTCCCTGCACCGCGACTCCGACATCGACGTGTGGCTGCTGTGCTGGAACACCGAGGACGACACCGGCTGGCACGACCACGACTCCTCCTCGGGCGCGGTGGCCGTCACGCAGGGCGCCGTCCTGGAGCACCGCCCCCGGCTGGGCGGCGAGCCGGAGACCAGCCGCATCGAGGCCGGCAGCACCTTCTCCTTCGGCCCCGAGCACATCCACCGGATGGCCGGCGCGGTCGACGGCGCGGTCTCCATCCATGCCTACAGCCCGCCGCTGTGGCGCATGGGCCAGTACGCCATCAGCGCGTCCGGCACGATGCGCCGGTTCTCGGTGTCCTACGCCGACGAGCTCCGACCGATCGACGACCCGTCCTGAGGCCGGTCGCGCCTGCGGGTGAAGCGCTCCCGGGGGTGGCACCTGCTTGGATGTCACGAACCCCGGGCGGCCACGCCCGGACGAAGGAGCAGGCACGATGGTGATCCGGTTCGAGCAGGTCTCCAAGCAGTACCCCGACGGCACCACCGCCGTCGCCGATCTCGACCTCGAGATCCCGAGCCGGGCCATCACGGTGTTCGTCGGCCCCTCGGGCTGCGGCAAGACCACCTCGCTGCGCATGATCAACCGGATGATCGACCCCACCGGCGGGCGGGTCCTCATCGACGACCAGGACGTCGCCGGCCAGGACCCCGCCCTCCTGCGCCGGGGCATCGGGTACGTCATCCAGCACGCCGGTCTCTTCCCGCACCGCACCGTCGTCGACAACGTCGCCACGGTGCCCGTGCTCGCCGGCGCCAGCCGCAAGCAGGCCCGGTCCGCCGCCTACGAGCTCCTTGAGCGCGTCGGCCTCACCGCCGCCATGGGCGACCGCTACCCCGCGCAGCTCTCGGGCGGTCAGCAGCAGCGCGTCGGCGTCGCCCGGGCGCTCGCGGCCGACCCGCCGATCATGCTCATGGACGAGCCGTTCTCGGCCGTCGACCCCGTCGTCCGCGACGACCTCCAGCAGGAGCTCCTGCGGCTGCAGGCCGACCTGCACAAGACCATCGTCCTGGTCACCCACGACATCGACGAGGCGGTGCGCGTCGGCGACCACGTCGCCGTGTTCGCCGAGGGCGGTCGGCTGGCCCAGCTGGCCTCGCCCGAGGAGCTCCTCGCGGCCCCGGCCGACCCGTTCGTCGCCGGCTTCGTCGGCCGCGACCGCGGCTTCCGCGGCCTCTCCTTCGCCACCGCGGCCGACCTCCCGCTCGAGCCGGTCGACACCACCGTCGAGGGCCTCTCCCTCGTGCTCGACGACGGCCGCCCCACCGGCTGGCGCGACGCGTCCGGACGCCTGCTCTCCACCGAGGGCGTCCACACCGCCACCGACACCCTGCGCGTGGTGGCCGACCTCGCCCTGCTCTCGCCCGCCGGCGCCGCCGTGCGCGTCGACGACGACGGCCGCGCCGTCGGCCTGGTGCGTCACGGCGTGGTCGCCGACGCCGTCCGCGAGCGCCAGCGCGCGCGGCTGGCCGCCGACGCCCCCGGTGCGGGAGCGGCCGGATGAGCCTGCTCTCCGAGATCTCCACCTACCTCGAGGTCAACGGCGACGACGTCCGCGAGGCGCTCGTCCAGCACCTCTACCTGGCGCTCGTGCCGGTGGCGATCGCCTTCGTGCTCTCGCTCCCGCTGGGCTGGGCGGTGGTGTCCTTCGGCTGGGTGCGCCACCCGCTGCTCACGCTCAGCTCGATCGTCTACACGATCCCGTCGCTGGCGCTGTTCCTGCTGCTGCCGGGCATCCTCGGCACCTCGATCCTCGACGAGACCAACGTCGTCGTCGCCCTCACGCTCTACAGCCTCGCGCTGCTGGTGCGCAGCACCGCCGACGGCCTGGCCTCCATCGACGCCGGCGTCGTCGCGGCCGCCACCGCCATGGGCTACCGGCCGCTGCGCCGCTGGCTCACCGTCGACCTCCCGCTCTCGCTGCCGGTGGTGCTGGCCGGGCTGCGGGTCGCGGTCGTCACGAACGTCTCGATGGTCAGCGTCGCGGCCCTCATCGGCATCGGCGGTCTCGGGCAGCTGTTCACCCGCGGCTTCCAGCTCGGCTTCTACGCCCCGCCGATCATCATCGGGCTGGTGCTCTCGGTGGCGCTGGCGCTGCTCCTCGACGTCGTCGTCGTCCTCGCCCAGCGCGTCGTGACGCCCTGGACCCGGGCCGGAGCGCGGTGAGCCGACGATGAGCCTCGACTTCCTCCTCGACGGCGCCCAGTGGTCGGGCTCCGAGGGCTTCCCGCACCGCATCCTCCAGCACCTGGGCTACTCCGGCCTCGCGCTGCTGATCGCGCTGATCATCGCCGTGCCGCTGGGCATCCTCATCGGCCACACCGGCCGCGGCGCGTTCCTCGTCATCAGCCTCGGCAACGCCGGCCGCGCGCTGCCGACCCTCGGCGTCCTCATGCTCATCCTGGCCGCCACGGGCATCGGGCTGTGGCCGGTCATCGGCGCGCTCGTCGTGCTCGCGGTGCCGCCGCTGCTCACCGCCACCTACGCTGGCGTCGCCGCCGTCGACCGCGGCGTCGTCGACGCCGCCCGTGGCATCGGGCTGCGCGAGCGGCAGATCGCGCTCGGCGTCGAGGTGCCGATGGCGCTGCCGGTCATCATCGGCGGCGTCCGCTCCGCGGCGCTCCAGGTGGTCTCCACCGCCACCATCGCCGCCTACGTCGCCCAGGGCGGCCTGGGCCGCTACCTCTTCGACGGCCTGGCGCTGCGCGACTACCCGCGCATCGTCGCCGGCGCCATCGTGCTGGCCGTGCTGGCGGTGCTCCTGGACCTCCTGCTCGGCCTGCTCCAGCGCACGCTCGTCTCGCCCGGCGTGCGCGCCCGCCCGGTCCGCGCCCGACGCGCGAGGATCGACGCCACCCCCGACCCCGCCCCCGACCTCAGCACCGACCTCAGCACCGACCCCACCGCAGTCCCCGTCACGAACGAGAGATGACCACCATGACCCGCTCCTCCCTGCGCCCGCTCCGCCCCGTGCTGGGCCTCGCCGTCGCCGGCGTCCTGGCCCTCAGCGCCTGCGGCGGCTCCGACTCCGGCAGCACCTTCTCCGACGGCTCCAACGACGCCGGCTCCATCACGATCGGCTCGGCGAACTTCCCCGAGAACGAGCTCCTCATGGAGATCTACGCCGGCGCCCTGGAGGCCAAGGGCGTCAAGGTCGAGACCAAGCCCAACATCGGCGCCCGCGAGGTCTACCTCAAGGCCTTCGAGGACGGCGACATCGACCTCCTGCCCGAGTACAACGGAGCCCTGCTCTCCTACCTCTCCGGCTCGGCCGGCGCCCCCGCCGGCGTCACCTCGCCCGAGCAGGTCTACGACGCCCTCCAGAAGGTGCTGCCGAAGGGCTCGGAGACCCTCCCGCAGTCCGACGCCGAGGACAAGGACACCCTCACCGTCACCGAGGCCACCGCCGAGAAGTACGACCTCGAGTCGATCGCCGACCTCGCGCCGGTGGCCTCGAAGCTCACGATCGGCGCCGGCCCGGAGTTCCGCGAGCGCGTCCAGGGCCTCAAGGGCCTCAAGAGCGAGTACGGCCTGACCTTCAAGGAGTTCAAGCCCCTCGACGCCGGCGGCCCGCTGGTGATCTCGGCGTTGAAGAAGGGCGACGTCGACGTCGCCAACGTCTTCTCCACCGACCCCAACATCTCCGAGAACGACTGGGTCGCCCTCGAGGACCCCAAGAACCTCTTCCTCGCCGAGAACATCGTCCCGCTGATCTCCTCCGACGCCGTGACCCCCGAGGTCAAGGAGGCCCTCGCCGGCGTCTCCAAGGCGCTCACCACCGAGAACCTCACCGAGATGATGGCCAAGGTCGTCACGGACAAGACCGACCCCAAGGTCGTCGCCAAGGAGTTCCTCGCCGACGAGGACCTCGACTGACCCCGCACCACCCGCGGCGGTGATCGAGCCGCCCGGCGGTGATCGAGCCGCTCCGCGGTGATCGAGCCTGTCGAGATCCCCGCACCCGCGCAGGGCCCGGACCACCCGTCCGGGCCCTGCGTCCCCCCAGCGCCCCACGCAGAGCCCTCCCCCAGCCCCTCCCCAGAACGCCGGAGCCCCCATGCCGCGTCGTCCCCGCCCGCTCCCGACCGCCCTCGCGCTCGTCGCGCTCCTGGCCGGACTGCTCGCCCTCCTCGCGCCCGGCCCGCTCCGGACGTCCGCCGAGGCGGCCGAGGAGCGCTCGTGCGCCTGGACGCTGCAGATCGCCGGTGACCAGGTCAACGCCCTCTACCCCGATCAGGCGGCGCGCTACTGGGTGGCCACGGTGCCCCTCCCGCCCGGCGGGGCGGCGCGCCTGAGCGGCGTCTTCCCGCACGCGCGCTACCTCTCCTTCAACACCTACACGCCTCAGACCCAGGCGATCGACGCGATCCACGACGCGCAGATCCGCCCCGACGCGGGGTCCGCGAACCCGTTCCGCGCCGGTGCTCGCCGCGACGTGGGGCGCCGGTCCTACACGGTGTGGGTGCGCAACGCGCAGCGTCCGGCCCGCGACGCGGCGAGGAACACGATCTACACCGCGAACCTCGACGGCTCGAAGCGCTCGGTGGTGGCCACCGTGGCCCTGCGCGTCTACGAGCCCGACCGCGGCCGCAGCCGCACCGGCGACGCCGGTCTGCCGGCCGTCACGATCCTCGCCGCCGACGGCACCGCGCTGGCGCGCTTCCCCTCCTGCCCCGACACCTCGCTGCCGGACCTCGGCGTGACGCCCGCGCTGGCGTCTGCAGGGCCGGCGACGTCGCTCTCGGCGGCGCTGGGCCTGCCGAGCGTCACCGCGCCCGCCGCGCTGACCTGGCACAAGTACGTCAACCTCGAGGCCGTGCTCGCCGACCAGCTCACCGAGAACGAGGTCGGGGCGGCGCTGAACGGCCCGCTGCGCTCGCTGGGCGAGGAGCGCTTCCCGGCCGGCGGGTTCGGCGAGAACGTCGACAACAAGTACGTCTACGCCCTCACCTCGCCCGACCACGGCCCGGTGCTCGTGCTGCGCGGGACCCTGCCGACGGTGCCGCGCACCCGCGAGGGCCAGCGGGTGATGGGCCGCGGCCAGCTGCGCTACTGGTCGCTGTGCACGAACAACGCCACCACGGCCTACTACGGCTGCCTCACCGACGACGACGTCCCGCTCGACTCCCGGCGCCGGTTCACGATCGTCGTGTCGACGGCGGCGGCCCGGCCCGCCGACGCCACCGCGCGCTGCGGCGTGGCCTGGCTGCCCTGGGGCCCGCTTCCACAGGCCGCCCTCATCCTGCGCAACATGCTGCCCTCGTCGGGGTTCGCCCGGTCGATCCAGCGCGCTCGCCCGGGGCACGAGCGGGCCGACCTCGGTCAGTACCTGCCCCGGGGGCGCTACTACCCCTCCGCCGCAGCCGCGGATCGGGCGCTGACCTGTCGATGAGACCGTCCCCACCGGTCGAGACCACCTGGTCGCCGCCCACCAGGGTCGTCACACTTCCCCGATGACCCCCTCCCCGGCCGCCCGTCCCCGCTACGAGGTCCAGCGCCTGACCTGCCGCTCGATCACCCTGGCCCTGCGCGACTCCGCCCCCGGCCGCACCGACCTGCCGATCGTCGTCGGGGTGCACGGCATCCCGGAGAGCTCGGCGGTCTGGCAGGACCTCATGGCCGAGCTCGACGGCGAGGCGCGGGTGGTCGTCGTCGACCTGCCCGGGTTCGGGGAGTCCGACAAGCCGCGCGGCCTCGACCTCAGCCTGCCGAGCCTGGCGGTGTGGCTCGGCGAGGACCTCGACGCCCACCTGGGCCACGACGTCCGCGTCCACCTGGCCGTGCACGACATCGGCGGCCCGATCGGCATCCTGTGGGCGCAGGCGCATCCCGAGCGGGTCGCCTCGCTGACGGTGCTCAACACGACGCTCTTCGTCGAGCACTTCAAGCCGCCGCTGCCTGCGGTCCTGGCCGCGGTGCCCGTGGTCGGACGCCGCCTGGTCGCCGCGATGCTGGGCAGTCCGGCCCGGCTCGCGGCCACCGTGCAGAAGGCGGCCGGGCGCCGCCTCGACGACGCCGTCGTCGCCGACCTGCAGGCGCCCTACGCGCGGGCCGACGCCCGCTGGGCCGCCGCCGGCGTCTGGGCGGCCTACCCGCGCAGCGCCCCGGGCCTGCGGGCGGCCCGGCGCGGCCTGTGGGCCATGGACGTCCCGGCCCGCGTCGTGTTCGGCGCCCGCGACCCCTACTGCCTGCCGGCCTCCGCCCGCGCGTTCGCCGAGCGGCTCCCGCAGGCGTCGCTGCACCTGCTCGAGGACGTCGGGCACTGGACGGCCACCGAGGCGCCGGCCGAGGTCGCCGAGCACCTGCGGGCGATGTTCGAGGCCTGACCCGACGGGGCAGGGTCTCCTCGTGCGGATCCTGCGAGCCCTCGGCATCGGCCTGCTCGTGCTGGTCGTCCTCGCGGCCCTGACCCCGGTGGTGGCGCTGGTCCAGCGTGCCCACTCCCGCCACGCCGCGGCCGAGGACACGCGCCGTCAGGTCGCCGCAGGCCTGCCGGCGGCCCGCGGCGACGTCGCTCGTCAGGCACCCCGTCAGGAGGCCCTCGCCGCGCGTCGGTGGGGGCCGGCGCGCGCGGTCTTCGAGGACCTCACCTGCCGGCTCGACGGCGTCGAGGTGGGCCTGGGCGCCACCGCCGGCTCCGAGGGCTGCGCGGTACGGCGGGTGGCCCTCTTCGCGGTGGCCCGCACCCCTGCGAACGCCTGGTCCGCGACGTATCCCGGCGGCTGCCGGGTCGTGCCGCTCGGCGGCGCTCCCGCCGTCGCGGGCCGGGCCGGGACGCTGCGCTCGTGGTCGGGCTCGGCGGACGGCTGCCCCACGGGGCTCCTGGCTCCTGACCCCGACGCCGCCACGCGGGTGCTGTCCGGGCGCCGACCGACCTCACTGGCGGGCAGCCCGGTCTGGGTGGTGGTGAGCACGACGTCTCCACTGCCCGCGATCGACCTCCCCTGCCAGCCGTGGTCCTTCCTCGGCTGCGACAGCCCGCTGGACCGCCCCGTGCTCCCGGACGCCTGAGGCGCCGCCCCCGCTGTTCACCTGGACGCCCCCTGACCGCCGTCCGGCCTCCGTAGCGTCGACTCGTCCCAGGATCTCGGGAAGGCAGGGGGGCTCGGTGCGGCACGTCGACGCTGCCCTGGCACCCGTCGCGTCCGCGTCGTACCCGGCCCCGCTGTCGTCCTGACCTCGGTCGAGCCGGATCCTCAGGCCAGGAACGACGAAGCCCCGCCGGGAGATCCCGGCGGGGCTTCGTGTGGTGCTGGGTCGTGCGGGAGGCTCAGCCTCAGAAGGCGGCCTCGTCGAGCTCCATGAGGTCCAGGCCGGTGGCCTGGGCGATGGCGAGCTCGGCGCTGATCTTCGGCAGGTTGTACTGCGCGAAGAACTGGGCCGCGGCGATCTTGCCCTCGTAGAAGGCGCGGTCCTTGCCCGGGTCGCCGCCGAGCTTCTGCAGCGCGACCTCGGCCTGACGCAGCAGCAGCCAGCCGCAGACGACGTCGCCGAGGGCCATCAGCAGGCGGCTGGTGTTGAGGCCGACCTTGTAGATGTTGGTGATCTGGTCCTGGGCGGACATCAGGTCGTTGATCATGTGGCCGACCATCGCCTGCGCGTCCTCGAGGGCCTTGGCGAGCAGCTCGCGCTCGTTCTTCAGGCGACCGTTGCCGGCCTCGGACTCGATGAACTTCGTGATCTCGCCGGCGAGGTGGCCCAGCGCGGTGCCCTGGTCCTTGACGATCTTGCGGAAGAAGAAGTCCTGGCCCTGGATCGCGGTGGTGCCCTCGTAGAGGGTGTCGATCTTGGCGTCGCGGACGTACTGCTCGATCGGGTACTCCTGGAGGAAGCCGGAGCCGCCGAAGGTCTGCAGGGACTCGGTGCCCAGCAGCACCCACGAGCGCTCCGAGCCGTAGCCCTTGACGATCGGGAGCAGCAGGTCGTTGACGGCCTCGGCGAGCTTGTCCTCGCGACCCTCGTGGGAGGCGATCATGACCTGGTCCTGCCAGGTGGCGGTGTAGAGCACCAGCGCGCGCATGGCCTCGGCGAAGGACTTCTGCACCATCAGCGAGCGACGGACGTCGGGGTGGTGGGTGATCGTCACGCGCGGGGCGGTCTTGTCGCCGGAGCGGGTGAGGTCGGCGCCCTGGACGCGGCTCTTGGCGAACTCGAGCGCGTTGAGGTAGCCGGTCGAGAGCGTCGCGATGGCCTTGGTGCCCACCATCATGCGGGCGTTCTCGATGACCTGGAACATCTGGGCGATGCCGTTGTGCACCTCGCCGAGCAGCCAGCCCTTGGCGGGCTCGCCGCCGCCGACGGACGGGTCGCCGAAGGTGACCTCGCAGGTGTTGGAGACCTTCAGGCCCATCTTGTGCTCGACGTTGGTGACGTAGACGCCGTTGCGCTCGCCGGTGAGCTCGCCGGTCTCGTGGTCGAAGTGGATCTTCGGGACGAGGAACAGCGAGAGGCCCTTGGTGCCCGGGCCGCCGACGCCCTCGACGCCCACGGGGCGCGCGAGGACGAGGTGCATGATGTTCTCCTGCAGGTCCGACTCGGCCGAGGTGATGAAGCGCTTCACGCCCTCGATGTGCCAGGAGCCGTCGTCCTGCAGGGTGGCCTTGGTGCGGCCGGCGCCGACGTCGGAGCCGGCGTCGGGCTCGGTGAGCACCATCGTGGCGCCCCACTGGCGCTCGACCATGATCTGGGCGATGCGCTTGTCGCGGTCGGTGCCGTTGCGGTCGACGACGCCGGCGAACGACGGGCCGGCGGCGTACATCCAGATCGGGGCGTTGGAGCCGAGGACCAGCTCGCCGATCGCCCAGTTCAGGGTGGAGGGGGCGGACTGGCCGCCGATGCTCTCCGGGATCTGCAGGCGCCAGAACTCCGAGGCCATCCAGGCCTCGTAGGAGCGCTTGAACGACTCGGTGACGGGCGCGGTGTTCGTGGCGGCGTCGAAGACCGGCGGGTTGCGGTCGGAGTCGACGAAGGAGTCGGCGAGCTCCTCGCGCGACATGCGGTCGACCTCGGCGAGCACCTCGCGGGCGGTGTCGGCGTCGACCTCGGCGAAGGGACCGGTGCCGAGGACCTCGTCGCGGCCCAGGACCTCGAACAGGTTGAACTCGATGTCGCGCAGGTTGGACTTGTAGTGGCTCAACGCTTCCACCTTCTCGTGCTGGTTCGAATTTCGCTTGGTGTGGTCGCGACTCCCGTGGGCGGGGCGACGCCGGTGGAGCGCGTGGGGCTCGAGGCAGATGCCTACTGACCGGTAACTTAATGGTAGGCGTGCCTCACCACCCGCGCAAGCCACTCGGGGAGAGGTGGGGCGGCTCACGTGGGACCGGGCGGGGACTCGGACGGGGGCCCGGGGTCGGCGCGGAGTGCAGTGAGTCGATCGAGTCGTCTGACACACTGGCCCCATGCGCGTCTCCGCCAAGTCCGACTACGCCCTGCGGGCGCTCATCGAGATGGCCGCCCGCGGCGACGCGAAGCCGGTCAGCGCCGAGGAGCTCGGACGTCTCCAGGAGATCCCGCACGGCTTCCTCCAGGCGATCCTCGCCGATCTGCGTCGGGCCGGCCTGGTGATGAGCCAGCGCGGTCAGGCCGGCGGCTGGCGCCTGGCGCGCGACCCCGAGGCGATCTCGGTGGCCGACGTCATCCGCGCCGTCGACGGCCCGCTGGTCTCCGTCTACGGCCTGCGCCCGGAGTCGGTGAGCTACAACGACTCCGCCGACGTCCTCCAGCACGTCTGGATCGCGGCGCGCGACGCGCTGCGCAGCGTCTTCGAGCAGGTCAGCATCCGCCAGCTCGCCGACTCCGAGCTGCCCGAGGTCGTCACCGAGCGCACGGCGCGCGAGGACGCCTGGGTCTCGCACTGATCCCTGGCCTGCCCCTCGCGCAACTAGAACCTGTTCCATTTCTGGGCCGATCGGGCCTAGGATCCGCGCATGCCCACGCATCCGGCGATCACCTCCGAGGCCGTCCACTGGCACGCGGCGCTCGACGACCACCCCGCCCGCGTCGCCTCGATGCGCTCCTACTCCGCCGTCGCCCGGGGTGACCTCGAGGAGTGGCTCACCGTCTACGCGCCCGACGCGCTGCTCGAGGACCCCGTCGGGCCCTCGATGTTCGACCCCGAGGGTCGCGGCCACCGCGGGCACGATGGCATCCGCGCGTTCTGGGAGCTGGCGATCGCGCCGATCGGCACCTTCGAGTTCGAGATCGACGAGTCCTTCGCCAACCCCGGCAGCGGCACCTGCGCGAACATCGGGCGGATCCGCACCGCCTTCCCCGACGGCTCCCACACCACGACCGAGCTGATCATGGTCTACGTCGTCGACGACGAGGGTCGGGTCGTCTCCATGCGCGCCTTCTGGGAGCCCGAGCGGACGATGGCGAGCTTCACGCCCGCGCCGTGACGACGGGGCGCCGTGCGCCCCAGGCCTCGAGGGTGGCGTGCAGGGCGTCGAGGATCTCCGCCCAGCTGGTGGCCGCCGACGGCCGGGAGTGGGCGAAGGAGCCGCCGAGCTCCAGGCTGGTGAAGCCGTGGATCGTGCTGCCCAGCAGGCGGGTGGCGTGCACCTCCCCGGTGCGGTCGAGGCCGTAGCCGCGCAGCACCGCGCGGGCGAGGTCGGAGTGGCGTCGTCCGGCGGCGAGCGCGGGGGAGTCGGGGGCGACCGGGAGGCGGCTGGCGGCGTAGCGGCCCGGGTGTCGGCGGGCGTAGTCGCGCAGCGCACCGGCGTAGGCGGCCAGCGCGTCGCGGCCCGCGCGTCCGGCGACGGCGTCGGCGACGAGGTCGGCGGACTCGGTCAGGCAGCGGGCGCTCAGGCGGGCGAGGAGATCGTCCGCGCCGCCGAGGTGCGCATAGAGAGCGGCGGTGGTGACGCCCAGCCGACGCCCCAGGGCCGAGAGCGTGAGGGCCTCGAGGCCGGCCTCGTCGACGAGCTCGGCGGCCGAGGCGACGATGAGGTCCGGGGTGAGTCCGACGCGGGGCATGCGCTCATCTTAGGCCATAAGGCATTTGCTTAAAGCCTTTAAGCAACCTAGCGTCGTCGTCATGGAGCCACTCACCGAGCGACAGATCCGCTCCTCCTTCGTCAACTGCAGCAAGGGCGAGTCCCAGCGGCTGCCCGTCCCGCGGCACCTCGGGGAGCTTCCCTGGGGCGACCTCGACTACCTCGGCTGGCGCGACCCGCAGGCGCCGCAGCGCGGCTACCTCGTCGGCCGTCACGACGACCGCTGGTGCGGCCTGGTGCTGCGCTCGTCGGACTCCGTGGCCGGCGTCGGACGGCGCAGCATGTGCAACCTGTGCCTGACCGCGCGCACCGGCGGCGTCTCGCTGCTCGTCGCGCCGCGCGCCGGCAAGGCGGGAGGACGCGGCAACTCCGTCGGCACCTACATCTGCGCCGATCTCCAGTGCTCGCTCTACCTGCGCGGGCGCCTCTCGACCGGCTCGGTCGGCATGCACGAGACCCTCAGCCTCGAGGACCGCGTCGCACGCCTGGTCGACAACGTCGACGCCCTGGTCGGCCGGGTGCTGCGAGAGGTGCCGGCCGGCTGAGTCGTCCGCCCGAGTCGTCCGCCTGGCGGCTCCGGGGGTGACGGCCGACCGAACGTCGCCTAAACTCCACAAAATCAATCGACTTTAGGAGTGAGAATGGGTCGCTGGTCGCGTCGGATCGCCCGAGCGCTCATCGCCGTCGACCGCGGACTTCCGCCGCTTCCCGCGGCGAGCCTGCGCGGAGGACTGGCCGGAGGGGCGGTGGAGGCCGAGGCCTACCGCGAGCACCAGCGCTGTCTCGGTCTGGCCGCCGCCTTCGAGGTGCCCACGGCCCGTCGCGGCTGATCCCCGGCTCAGTCCTGGCTCAGTCCTGGCAATGGCGCTGCGCCCACTCGATGAGGGGGCGCAGCGCCCGCCAGTCCTCGCGCACCAGCTCCAGCGCCTCGGGGGTGTGGATCACCGGCGCGAAGCCGTGGTCGCGCCGCACCACCAGCGAGCGGTGCCGCAGCAGCTCGATGCGCGGGTGGTCGGCGTCGTAGCCGCGCGGACTGGTCTTGAGCCGGTCGCCGCCGACCTCGCGTCCCTCCGCGGTGAGCGCTGCGAGGATGCCCTCGAGCTCGGAGCCGTGGAGGTCGTGCGCGACCGCCTCGCGGTAGGCCGCCAGGCGCCCGCCCGACGCCTCGTAGAACCCGCCCCCGGTCATCAGCCCCTGGGGTGCGAGCTGCACGTACCAGCCCGTCGACGGCGCGACGCCCACGAAGCCGCCCTGGTGGGTCTTGTAGGGCGTCTTGTCCTTGCTGAACCGCACGTCCCGGTAGGGCCGGAAGATCTTCATGGTGCCGAACTCGGGCTCCAGCGCCTGCGCCAGCGCCTCGAACGGCGCCTTCACCGACTCCGCGTAGACGTGCTTGTGGGCCTCCCAGAACGACTTGGTGTTGTCGACCTCGAGGTCGTCGTAGAAGTCGAGCGCGGCGACGGGGAAGCCTTCGAAGGTCACCCGACGAGCCTAGGTCGCGCCCGGATCCCGGCCCGCACCGGTCGGGACGCGGTCCGGCCGGTCAGCCGACCTTCGCGCTGACCTGCTCGTCGCCGCCCTCGGTGAGGGCGGTGATGCTGAGGTGGGAGCCGGCGCAGCGGGGCGGGGCGATGAAGCCCTGGCCCTCCGGGGCGGCGTAGGCGACGGTGAGGCGGGAGCCGTCCCAGCGCAGCAGGCGGGCGGGGTCGCCGCGCTCGGCGTCGCGGGTCCAGAAGGCCGAGCCCGCGCACCAGGTGAGGGTGCCCGAGGTGCCGGGGCCCAGCGCGAGCCAGGAGTCGCCGGCGTGGGCGAAGTACTGTGCGCGCTCGACCCGCTCGGCGTCGGGGACGCTCGACCAGACGGCGCCGTCGTCGGTGGGCAGGGCCTGCCAGCCCTGGCAGCGCTCGACGCCGCTCAGGGCGGAGGCCTCGCGGGCGGCCATGCCGCCGTCGAGGGTGGCGACCGTGCGGCAGCTGGGGGAGGCGTCGTCGAAGGTGAGCAGGCCGACGCCGGCGTCGGAGACGAGCGGGGAGTTGAAGCCCTCGCCCTCGGGTGCGCAGTAGCCGACGCTGCCGCGTCCGGAGGCGAGGTCGACGTCGGCCAGGCAGTAGGCGCCCTGCGAGCGCGTCGCGTGGAGGACGTGGCCGTCGGCCATCGTCCACGCGCCGCCGGAGAC
Source organism: Nocardioides sp. B129/18 (assembly GCF_055282735.1). NCBI lineage: Bacteria > Bacillati > Actinomycetota > Actinomycetes > Propionibacteriales > Nocardioidaceae > Nocardioides > Nocardioides sp. B129/18. Next base: position 52,988 of record NZ_JBUZJI010000016.1, read on the forward strand.
CGTGGGCACGTCGCTGCGGGCGTCGAGGGTGGTGCGACGCTGATCGGAGAGGCGCACGGCGGTCGCGACGGTCGGGCGCTCCTCCTTGGTGTCCTGCGCGACGACGAGCGCCCACTCGTCGTCGAGGAGCGCGTCGTCGACGCGACGCCCCTGGCCCGCGGGGACGGTGACGGTGCGGCTGCCGTCGGTGAGCTCGGCGCGGTCGCCCTCCTGGGAGATCGTCAGGCGCCAGGTGCCGTTGGTGGTGACCGTCTCGCTGGACTGGCCGGGCAGCCGCGACCAGTCGAGCAGGTCGACCTCCGCCGTGGTGGTGGTCGGCCGGCTCGGCGTGCCGGTCGGCTGCGTCGCCGAGGCCGACGGCGAGGTGGAGGGTCGCGGCCGGACGTCCGCGGCGGGATCGCTCGAGCACGCGCCGAGGAGCAGCGCAGCGGCCGCCGCCAGGGGGAGGGCTCGCCGCATCACACGCCGATGTTGTGCTGGAAGTGCGCGAGGTTGGCCCGGTAGGAGCGGTAGGCCTGCTGCCACTGGACGCGCGCGATCTTCGGCTCCGAGGGGTCGAAGCGGGCCTGGTTCCACGGCTCGAAGTAGCTGATCAGGTTCGCGCCCTTGCTCTTCGGACGCTGGTAGCCGCGGCCGACCTGGAAGTGGCCGGAGGCGTCGTCGTCGAGGTAGGGGTAGTAGCGCTTGAGCAGGATCGGGTGCAGCACCACCGGCGCGTTGTAGTCGGTGACGTGGCGCGCGATGAGCGTCAGCCACTGCTTGTAGGTCCAGTCGCCCACGTCGAGGGTGATGTAGGGGCCGGCGTACTTCGAGCCGTCGTAGCCGGTGGCGGCGTTGACCTGCTTGACCATCGCGGTGATCGAGGTGCCGCTGGTGGTGGTGCCCAGGCGGCTGGCCCAGTAGGCGGCGCCCTTGTTCGTGCCGCTCCAGCCCCAGCCGATCATCTGCATCGCGGTCGGGCCGCACCAGTAGGTGCGCACCTGCTCGGCGACGTGGGTGGGATCGAGGATGACGTCCTTGTGCGGGTACTGCTCGAGCGTCTTCGCCGTGGTGGACGCGGTGAGCCGGGCGGCGTCGCCGGAGCCCTTCGTCGTCGTGCTCAGGGCGGCGCGCGCCTCGGGGTGACGGGCGAGGAAGCCTGCCGGCAGCGGCTCGCCGAGCAGCTGGTGGCGCAGCACGACGACCTTGGCCACCGAGCGGGCGGCCTCGGTGAGCTCGCGACGCTCCTGCTCGGTGCGCTGGCTCGGGGTCAGGGACGCGGCCTGGGCGAGGTAGCCGGCGGCGTCGAGGTCGCCGGTGGACTCCGGCGCGGAGGCGGCGCGACGGCCGAGCACGCGCTCGGCGGACGCGGCCGACTCGGCCTGCACCGTGCTCTCCGACTCGTCGGTCCAGCCGCGGCCCAGGCAGTAGCGCTGGCCCTCGAGGTCGAGGCAGCGCACGACGGTGTCGGCGACCTGGCGCGCTGAGACCCGTCCGGCGGCGAGAGCTGCGCGGGCGCTCAGGGGTGCGGCGGCGCGGGCCGTCGTGGAGCCGGCACGGGCCGGGGCGAGCCGGCGCTGCAGGGAGGTGGACGACGTCTCGCCGCGCGCGAGCGTGCGCTCGATCTGCCCCTGGGCGGAGGCGCTGACCGCGCCGTAGTCGACGCCCGCGCCCGGAGCGGCGTCGCCCGAGGGGCTCAGGGCGCCGTCGTCGCCGAAGTCGCGCGGGACGAAGGGCGCGGCGGCGAGCAGGGCGACCAGCGCGCCGATGGCGACGGTGCGGGGACGGGGTCGGCGTCGGGGGGTCTGGGACATGAGGGACTCCGAGAGTGCGGCGAGGAAGGACCGTTCTTGCACCATACGTCACATCCGTCACAGCGGCCCCCGCGCGAACGGGTCCGGACCGCCTGCTGGGACGGCGGTCGGGCCGCGCGTACGCGCGAGAGGGCTCGGGCGAGGCGGTCCGGGCGGATCGGTGGTGCCGCGGACCGCCTCGCGGAGCGCCGGCAGGGAGGCCGGCGTCCGAGCGTCCGCCGGAGATGAGGGCGGACGTACTGACGGTACGCGGACGCCGTGTCGCGCGACGAACCGACGACCCACCCCTGGGTGAGGTGCGACGGGTGACGGTGGTCTCGTGCGCTGGCCTCAGGCGCTCGTCTCAGGGCCGGTGGCCACGGCCGGGATCAGCGACGCTCGCAGGCGATGCCGTCCTTGTCGGCGTCGAGGCGCTTGTTGTTGCTCATGGCCGCGTTGTAGGCCTTCGTCGAGCGGGTGAACGTCGTCACCGGGGTGCCGCTGGTGCGATCGCGCGCGCCCGCCTTGCCGACTCCGTGCTGGTACTTCGAGTGCAGGGCGTCGCAGTTCTTGTAGATGCCCGTGGCGCCGGCGTGGGCCGGTGCGGCGACGGCGAGCGAGCCGCCGACGGCGAGCGCGGCCGAGGCGCAGACGGCCGCGGCGAGGCTGGAGATCGAGGTGGTCATGGGGGTCCTTCGTCCGAGGGGCCTCGGATGCCGGGATCGACCCGAGGACGCCCGACGCTAGTCCGGCGCCGGCGGCCTGTCCGGCGAACGGCGAGGTGCGTCCCGCGGTATCGGCCCCGCGCCGATCTCGGATGCGCGAGGATGCGGCGGTGATCGGTTCTCGGCGATGCGCCCTGCCACTGGTGCTCCTGGCCGCCCTCGGGCTGGGTCCCGCCCTCGCCGGCTGCGATGCGACGACCGACGGTCCCCGCGCGCGGCCCGTGCCGGGTCTCGGGCTCGAGCAGCGCACCAAGGACTTCCAGGAGTGGACCCGTGCCGTCGACCCGCTGCGGTCCTCCGTCGCCCGCATCGTGAAGGGGATCGCCGCGCTCGCGGAGCGCTCGCCGACCCTGCAGGAGTTCGTCGACGCGGCCAATGCCGGCTCCACCCGGATCGTCGACGTGCTCGTCGACCTCGCGGCTGTCGACGTGCCGCCGGGGCCCCTGGAGGACCTCCACGAGCGACTCATCGCTCAGGTGCGCGCCGCCCAGGTCGGCGAGTCGAAGCTCGCCGCCGCCGTGAGCAGCGGGAGCGAGGACTTCCTGGATGAGGTCGCCGAGGAGTCCGCGGACGCGCGTCGCCGCGGCAGCCGGCTGACGCGCGACGTCGAGGAGTACGCGCGCTCGCTCGGGCTGACGCCCGTGGGGGAGCGCAGGACGGTCTGAGGACGTGGAGCGGACGACGAGACTCGAACTCGCGACATCGACCTTGGGAAGGTCGCGCTCTACCAACTGAGCTACGTCCGCATGCCGGGGCTCCGGCGGGTTGGATGCTACCCCACGGGGCCCGGGTGGATGAGCGTGGGATGACGCGGGTCGAGACCGTCGCCGGAGGAGCGTCCGGTGAGGCGGCGCTGCACCCACGGCAGCGCCTCGCCGCGCAGCCAGGCCAGGTTCTCGACGGCCTGCTCGCGCCGGCTCGGGGTCGCGACGTCGACCAGGGGCAGGGGCTCGAGGTCGTGGGCGACGCCGAGGACGTCGAGCACCTCGATGGCCATCCGCTGATGCCCGGCGGGGCCCATGTGCATGCGGTCGGCGTCCCAGTAGCGCCAGTCGCGGTACTCCCGCAGGCGCCAGAAGTCGACGACGTCGGCGCCGTGGCGGGCCGCGGTCTCGCGCACCAGCTCGGCGTAGAGGGCGAAGCGCCCGCGCAGCAGGCGGTAGGTGGCCGAGCCGCCCGGGTCGAAGGGCGTCCACACGAGCACGCGCGCGCCGGTGGCACGCAGGCGGGCGACGGCGCCGTCGAGCTGCTCGCCGAGGCCGTCGACGTCGACGCGCGGGCGCAGGATGTCGTTGGCCCCGGCGTAGATGGTGACGAGGTCCGGCTGCAGGGCCAGGGCCGGCTCGAGCTGCTCGGCGAGGATCGGGCCGAGCTTGCGGCCGCGGATGGCGAGGTTGGCGTAGCCGAGCTCGGGACTGGTGGCTGCCAGGGCCTCGGCGACGCGGTCGGCCCAGCCGCGCACGCCGTTGGGACGGGCGGCGTCGGGGTCGCCGACGCCCTCGGTGAAGGAGTCGCCGAGGGCGACGAAGCGACGGTACGGGTGAGTCACGGCGTCGAGCCTAGGTCGCCGTCCGGGCGTCCCCGGCACCGGCGTCGCGTACGCACTAGGCTCGCGGGGTGCTGCTCTCAGACACCGACATCGTGGCCGAGATCGACGCCGGACGCATCGGGCTCGACCCGTGGGATCCCGCGATGCTCCAGCCGTCGTCGATCGACGTGCGCCTCGACCGGTTCTTCCGGGTGTTCGACAACCACAAGTACCCCTCGATCGACCCCGCGGCCGACCAGTCGGACCTCACGCGCGAGGTCGAGCCGGAGGGCGACGAGCCGTTCATCCTGCACCCCGGCGAGTTCGTGCTCGGCTCCACCTACGAGACCGTGACGCTGCCCGACGACATCGCCGCGCGCGTCGAGGGCAAGTCGTCGCTGGGCCGCCTGGGGCTGCTCACCCACGCCACGGCCGGCTTCGTCGACCCCGGCTTCTCCGGCCACGTCACGCTCGAGCTGGCCAACGTCGCGACCCTGCCGATCAAGCTCTACCCGGGCATGAAGATCGGGCAGTTCTGCTTCTTCCGGCTCACCTCGCCCTCGCAGCACCCCTACGGCTCGGAGAAGTACGGCTCGCGCTACCAGGGCCAGCGCGGCCCGACGCCGTCGCGCTCCTACCTGAGCTTCCACCGCACCTCGATCTGAGCCGGATGCGGCCTCGGGGGTCATCGAGTAAGGTCTGCCTAAGTTAGGCAACCCTCACTCGCAACGGAGACCCCCCATGACCGTCGCCGCGCCCAGCCGACCGATCCTGCTCGAGGAGGTCGCGGTCGCCTCCGTCGCGCGGCTCTCGCGCTCCTTCGTCCGCCTCGAGCTGGCCGGTCCCGGGCTCGCCGAGCTCGGCGTCGACGGCCCGTTCCTCGATCAGCGCATCAAGCTGCTGCTGCCCGCGGGGGAGGCCCCCCGGCGTCCGGTCACCGACCTCGGCCCCGACTGGTACGCCGAGTGGCGCGCCTGGCCCGAGGGCGAGCGCGGCCACCTGCGCACGTACACGATCCGCGAGGTGCGGGGCACGGGCGTCGACACCCGGCTCGTGGTCGACGTCGTCGTCCACGAGCACACCGCGCAGACGCCGCAGGGCCCCGGCTGCCGGTGGGCGCTCACCGCCCGGCCCGGCGACGTCGTCGGGCTGATCGCGCCGCGTCGTGGGCACCCCTTCGGCGGCATCGAGTTCCTCCCGCCCGGCGGGCTCGGCGGCGCACCCGTGCTGCTGGTCGGCGACGAGACCGCCCTGCCGGCCATCGCCGCCGTGCTCGCCGACCTCCCCGACGACGCTCGCGGCCACGCGGTGGTCGAGGTGCCGCACCGCGACGACGTCCAGGTGCTCGCCGCGCCCTCCGGCGTCGAGGTGCTCTGGCTGGCCCGGGAGGGCGGCGCGCGCGGGGCGGCCCTGCAGTCGGCGGTGCTGGCGCTCCTCGGGCTGGACGGCGAGGCCGTCGAGGTCGCGCCCGAGGAGGTCGACCCCGACCTCTGGGAGACCCCCGGCTACTCCTCCTCCGGCGAGGCGACGGCGTTGCCGGCCGAGGACCCGACGGCGGACCAGCCCTACGTCTGGATCGCGGGGGAGTCGCGCGTCGTCACCGGCCTGCGGCGCACGCTGGTGCGCGAGCACGGCCTGCCGCGCACCCACGTGGCGTTCATGGGCTACTGGCGCGAGGGCGTGGCCGTGCGGGGGTGACCCCGTGCCCCCTCGGGTGAGGCCTGGTCCAGACAGGCGGGGCTAGCGTCTCGGAGGTTTGAGCCCTGCGGCCGCTCTCGGGTCGGCCCGACCGAGAAGGAGCCCCATGGTCCCCGCACCGTTGGCGAGCAGCACGCTCATCGACGCCCACGCGATCGACTACGTGATCGTCGCGATGTACTTCGCCGTCGTCCTCGGCATCGGCGTCGTCGCCCGGCGCCAGGTGTCGGACTCCGTCGACTTCTTCCTCAGCGGCCGGTCGCTGCCGGCCTGGGTGACCGGTCTGGCCTTCGTCTCGGCCAACCTCGGCGCGGTCGAGATCATGGGCATGTCGGCCAACGGCGCCCAGTTCGGCCTGCCCGCCGTGCACTACTTCTGGATCGGCGCGATCCCCGCGATGCTGTTCCTCGGCGTCGTGATGATGCCGTTCTACTACGGCTCGAAGGTCCGCTCGGTGCCGGAGTTCATGCGGCGCCGCTTCGGCACCGGCGCCCACCTGGTCAACGCGCTGTCCTTCGCGATCGCCCAGCTGCTGATCGCGGGCGTCAACCTCTACCTGCTGGGCAGCATCGTCCACGCCCTGCTGGGCTGGCCGCTGTGGGTCGCGCTCATCGTCGCGGCCGTCATCGTGCTCTCCTACATCACCCTCGGCGGCCTCTCCGCGGCCATCTACAACGAGGTGCTGCAGTTCTTCGTCATCGTCGCGGCGCTGCTGCCGCTGACGCTGCTGGGCCTGCACCGCGTCGGCGGCTGGGACGGACTGAAGGACAAGATCGCCGAGGGCATCGACCCCAAGACCGGCGACGTCGCGGCCACCGTCGACCAGCAGCTCAACTCCTGGCCCGGCAACGCCCTCACCGGCTTCTCCTCCGACTTCCTCTCCGTCGTCGGCATCGTGCTCGGTCTGGGCTTCGTGCTCTCCTTCGGCTACTGGACGACGAACTTCGTCGAGGTCCAGCGCGCGATGGCCACCGACTCCATCTCCTCGGCCCGCAAGACGCCCATCATCGGCGCCTTCCCGAAGATCTTCGTCCCGTTCATCACGATCCTGCCGGGCATGATCGCGGCGGTCTACGTCACCGAGATCGCCCAGCTCAAGGCTGGGGAGTCGGTCGCCGGCGGAGCGTCGGGCGACGGCGTCACCTACAACGACGCGCTCATCTACCTGATGCGCGACCTGCTGCCCAACGGCCTGCTGGGCCTGGCGATCACCGGTCTGCTGGCGGCCTTCATGGCCGGCATGGCGGCCAACATCTCCGCCTTCAACACCGTGCTCAGCTACGACCTGTGGCAGCAGTACGTCGTCAAGGACCGCGCGGACGACTACTACCTGCGGGTGGGTCGGCTGGCCACCGTCGCGGCCACCGTCGTGGCGATCTTCACCGCCACGCTGGCCTCGAACTTCAGCAACATCATGACCTACCTGCAGACGCTGTTCGGGTTCTTCAACGCACCGCTGTTCGCCACCTTCATCCTCGGCATGTTCTGGAAGCGGATGACGGCCACGGCGGGCTGGGTGGGCCTCTCCGCCGGCACGATCGCGGCCGTCGTGGTGGCCTTCCTGTCCAAGGACGCCTTCGGCTCGCTGAGCGTCGGCGTCATCCCGGTGGGCGGCCAGGGCGCGTCGTTCGTCGCGGCCGGTGCGGCGTTCGTCGTCGACATCGTGCTCAGCGTCGTCGTCTCGCTGGTGACCAAGCCCAAGCCCGCCGAGGAGCTCCGCGGCCTGGTCTACTCCGAGACCCGACGCGAGGACCTCGTCGACCCCCACGAGGCGTCCTACCCGTGGTACCGCCGGACGCTGCCGCTCGCCGGCATCGCGCTGGCCCTCGTCGTCGTCCTCAACGTCGCGTTCTGACGCGCCCTGCAGCGAAAGGTGAATCCGATGGCCAACCAGCGCACCGCCGGCCTCTTCGACATCCGCACGATCATCGGCGGACTCCTGGGCGCCTACGGCGTCCTGCTCACGCTCATGGGCCTCTTCGGCGACACCGAGGAGGCCAAGACCGGCGGCGTCAACGCCAACCTGTGGGCCGGGCTCGGCCTGCTCGTCGTCGGGGTCGTGTTCCTCACCTGGGCGCGCCTGCGTCCGGTGCGGGTGCCGGCCTCGCCCGACGCCGACTGACCGCCCATCGTCGACGCCCCGTCGGAGCCTCCTCGCGAGGCTCCGGCGGGGCGTTCGTCGTACTGGCGGTGCGGGGGTCTCGACAGGCTCGACCACCGTCGTCAGGGCGCTCGACCACCGTCGGTGAGCCCAGGCTGGCCTTGCGTTGGCGAGCCTGTCCTGCGTGATGTGCTCCACATCACATTCCCCTCCCTTCGGCGCCGATCGAGCGCTCGGGCGGGCGCAGCATGGAGAGCGGTCGGCAGGCCTTCGGGGGCCTGCCCGAGAGCTCAAGGAGTGCTCCATGGCAACCACCACCAGCTCCACCCCGATCACCCGCCCGCAGGTGCGTTCGACCGAGGTCAGCGCTCTCGCGGCCGAGGCGCTCGGCACCTTCGTGCTCGTGCTCGGCGGCGTCGGCGCCGCCGTCCTGGCAGGCGACACCATCGGCGTCGTCGGCGTCGCCCTCGTCTTCGGACTCGTCGTCACGGCGATGGGCTCCGCGCTCGGTCACCTCTCCGGTGGCCACTTCAACCCCGCGGTGACGCTCGGCATGGCCGTCGCGGGCCGCCTCCCGGCCATCAAGGTCGCCCCCTACATGCTCGCTCAGCTGGTCGGCGGTGCCGCCGGCGCGGGCGTCCTCTACGAGATCGCCTCGGGACGGCCCGGCGGTGCCACGCAGGGCGGCTTCGCGACCAACGGCTACGGCTCCCAGTCGCCGGGCGGCTTCAGCATGACCTCGGCGCTGCTCACCGAGCTCGTCCTCACCGGCGTCTTCGTGCTCGTGATCGCCCTGGTCACCGCCAGCGACCACCCCACGGCCCTGACGCCGCTGGTGATCGGCCTGACGCTGACCTCCCTCATCCTCGTGGCGGCACCCGTCACGAACGCCTCGCTCAACCCGGTGCGCTCCCTGGCGCCCGCCTTCTTCGTGCCCGACGCGATGGGCGAGCAGTGGGTCTTCGTGCTCGCGCCGCTGCTCGGCGGCGCGATCGCCGGCCTCATCGCCCGGGCCTGGCACGCGGCCACCGAGGAGTGATCTGGCGACGCTGACGACGAGGGGCCCCGGGACGTGAGTCCCGGGGCCCCTCGTCGTGGTGCGTCAGCGCAGCGTCGGGATCACCAGCTCCGAGGGCGTCGTGCCGCCCGCGTGCACGCTGATGATCGTCAGCTGCGAGAGCAGGTCGGTGAGCGGCGCCAGCAGGTGCGGGGTGTCGAAGGCCTGCACCGCCAGCCGCAGCCGGTGGCCCGGCGCGATCTGCGCCGCGGTCGGGAACACCTCGACGTCGACGGGCGCGATCTGACCCGCGCCCAGCTTCGCCTTCGACGCCTTCGTGAACGGGTGGAAGGGCTGGATCAGCCGGCCGTCGAGGTAGCGCGAGCGGGACCGGTCGAGGGCCCGGAAGGCGATCGTCTGCCAGCCGCCGGTGAGCCGGGAGACGGTGCCGTCGGGGGCGACGTCCTCGACGGCCACCGAGAGCAGGCCGTCGCCGCTGGTGCTGGAGACGTAGAGCCGGGCGTTGATCGGTCCCTGGATCGACACCGGCTTCGTCAGGGGTGCGGTCTCGAAGGTGACGCCGGCCAGGTCGTTGAGCCGGTTGTCCTTCAGGCACGGGTTCGGCAGCGGGATCTGGTTCGGGATGCCGGCCGTCCACTGGTTCGTGGACCGGCTGCACAGGCCCGCCAGCGGGATCGGCAGCACGGAGGAGCGCCCGGGCCTCGCGGCCGACGCCGACGTCGTCAGCCCGCCGGCCTTGAGCGCGGTCGTGGAGGAGCCCGAGAGCAGCAGCCGCGTCGCGCGCTGGCGGGAGTCGACCCAGCGCCGGCCCTCGCGCCACACGCCGCTGCCCTGCTCGTAGTAGGTGAGCGGCGCGATGTCGGAGTCGAGCGTGGCGTCGGCCCGCCCGAGGACGTAGTGGTCGAACCAGCGCAGCTGCAGCTCCTGCAGGGTGCCGTGGCCGGCCTGGTCGAGGCCTGCGCCCGAGGAGCCCTGCAGGTGGTCCCAGGGTCCGATGATCATCTTCACCGGCACGCCCTGGCGCTGCAGCCGCTCGAAGAGCAGCGGGGTTCCGCGCTGGAAGAGGTCGTACTCGCCGCTGATGAGGAAGGTCGGCACCTGCACCTTGTCGACCACGTTGATCGGGCTGCGCTCGGCGTAGAACGCGCCGTCGTAGGCGGGCTCGCCGCTGAGCAGCGCCTGCGGGATGAGCGGAGCGGTGAAGGTGAGCGCGCCGAGCAGGTGGTCGAAGAAGGCCTTGAAGCCCGAGGTCGGGTCGGTGGCCGTGACGGCCGGCGGCACGATGCCGGCGCCGGTGACCAGGCCGAGCCACAGCGGCATGAACGCGACGTCGACCTGCCCGCCGGTGGCGACGATGTCGCGGTAGACGTCGGCGCCCGGCACCTGCGGGAAGATCGCCTTGAGGCCCGGCGGACGCCCGGCGGCGGCGAAGATCTGGCTGATGCCCATGTAGGAGGGGCCGGTCATCGCGGTGCGGCCGTCGCTCCAGGACTGCTCGTGGGCCCAGGTCATGACCTCGGCGGCGTCGCGGTTCTCCCGGGCGCTGAACGCACCCCACGAGCCCTCGCTGCTGCCGGTGCCGCGGGCATCGACGGTGAGCTGGGCGTAGCCGCGCTTGACGAGGTAGCTGCCGTCGCCGCCGCCCAGGGGCACGCTGCCCAGGACGGTCTTGTTGTAGGCGGTGATCGTGACGACCACCGGAAACCGGCCGGCCACCGCGGTGCCGTCGGCCCGGGCCGGCAGCAGCAGGTCGCCGCGCAGGATCGTGCCGTCCGACATCGGGATGGCCAGGTCGCGGCGCAGCACGGTCTTCGGGTACGTCTCGGGGCGCGGGCGCCAGGAGTCGGTGCGGGCGCTCGGGGCGGTCGAGGCGGAGCCGCTCGCGGACGGGGACGCGGCCGGGGACGGCGTCGTGCTGGCCCGTCCGGGGGTCAGGGCCGTGGCCACCGAGCCGAGCAGCGAGCCGACGGGATCGCCTCCGGTGTCGGCCCGGGCGGGCGCGACGGCGCTCAGGCCGAGGGCGGAGGGGACGAGGACGGCGGCCGCGAGGGCGGACAGCCGGGGGAGCACGCGCACGATGGGACCTCCTGTTGACACGTGTTCAACGACCCTAGGTGACCGCGGTCACGGGCGACAGGGAGGTCCGGGATGCGGCGAGGGCCGCCGTCCGGGACGACGGCCCTCGCGCGGGCGATCCGCGAGCGGATCAGGGTGGGGTCACAGGTCGAACAGCGACCCGCCCTGGTTGACGTCGACGTCGGTGCGCGGGGTGTGCGCGGCACCGCTCGAGGTCGGCGGGGCCGGCTTCTCGGCCGGCTTCTCGGCCGGCTTCTCCTCGACGGTCTCCTCGGTGCTCTCCTCGGCCGGAGCCTCCTCGGCGGCGGGCTCGTCGGGAGCAGGCTCCGCGGCGGGCTCCGCCTCGACGACCGGCTCCTCGACCGGCTCCGCGACGGGCGCCGACTCGGCCTTCGGGGCTGCCGGAGCAGCGGCCGGGGCGGCGATGTCGAAGAGCGAGCCGCCGGCGTTGAGGTCGGCGGCCGGGGCCTGCGGAGCCTTCTCCTCCGCCGGGGCCGCAGCGGCCTCGGCAGCGGGGGCGGCCGCCGGAGCAGCCGGGGCGGCCGGCTCCGGAGCGGCGACGTCGAAGAGCGATCCGCCGGCGTTGAGGTCGGCCACCGGGGCCGGCTCCTCCGCGGGCTTCTCGGCAGCCTTCTCGACCACCGGCTCGGCGGGCTTCTCCGCAGCCGGCTCCGCGGCGGGAGCCGCCGGCGTCGTCTCGGCCGGGGCCTCGACGTCGAAGAGCGAGCCGCCGCCGAGGTCGGCCTTCGGTGCCGGGGCGGCCGGCTTCTCCTCGGCGGGAGCCGGGGTGTCGAAGAGCGAGCCGCCCGATGCGGGCGCCGCGGGCTTCTCCGCAGGCTCCGCTGCCGGGGTGTCGAACAGCGAACCGCCGGAGGAGGGCTTCTCTGCGGGCTTCTCGGCCGGGGCGTCGTCGAAGAGCGAGCCGCCGGAGGCGGGCTTCTCCGCCGGGGCGTCGTCGAAGAGCGACGAGCCACCACCGGAGGCGGGAGCGGCCTTGGCCTCGGCCGGGGCGTCGCCGAAGAGCGAGGAGCCGCCGGAGTCGCCCGAGCCGCCCGCAGGCTGCGCGGGGGTGGGCTCGGGCTCGGCCTCCACCTCGGGCTCGGCCACCAGGGTGGCGGTGGCACCGGCCGGAGCGGCGGCCTCGGCGGCCGGAGCGGCCTCGGCCGGGGTCGCAGCCTGCTTCGGGGCCTTGGTCGCGGTGACCGGGGCGCCCTCGCCGGGCAGCAGCTTGGTGGCCTGCTCGCCCTTCACCGAGGCCAGCAGCATCTGCGCGACGTCGAGCACCTCGACGGCCTCGGCGGCCTCGCCACGGCTCTGCTTCATCGTCAGGCCGTCGGAGATCATGACGCGGCAGAACGGGCAGCCGACGGCGATCTGGTCGGCCTTGGACTCCACGAGCTCGTCGGTGCGGTTCATGTTGATCCGCTCGCCGAGGTTCTCCTCCATCCACATGCGCGCGCCACCGGCGCCGCAGCAGAAGGACTTCTCGGCGCTGCGCTCGACCTCGACGTACTCCGCGCCCGGGAGCACCTGGAGGAGCTCGCGGGGCGGGGTGTAGACGCCGTTGTGACGGCCGATGTAGCAGGGGTCGTGGTAGGTGATGGAGCGCTTGTGGGCGCCCTGGCCCTCGGTGACCGGGGTCAGCCTCCCCTCGCGCACGAGGCGGTTCAGCAGCTGGGTGTGGTGCACGACCTCCAGCTCGATGCCGAACTCCTTGTACTCGTTGCGCAGGGTGTTGAAGCAGTGGGCGCAGGTCGAGACGACCTTCTTGACCTTGTACTCCTTGAAGGTCTCCACGTTCTGCTGCGCGAGGCCCTGGAAGAGGAACTCGTTGCCCGCGCGGCGGGCGGAGTCGCCGGTGCAGGTCTCGCCGTTGCCCAGGACGCCGAAGGAGACGCCGGCCATGTCGAGCAGCTCGGCGACGGCGCGGGTGGTCTTCTTCGCGCGGTCCTCGTAGGCGCCGGCGCAGCCGACCCAGAACAGCCAGTCGACCTCGTCGAGCGACTCGATGTCGTCACCGACGACCTTGACCTCGAACGGCAGGCCCTTGGCCCAGTCGAGGCGGTCGTTGGGCGACATGCCCCACGGGTTGCCCTTCTGCTCCATGCGCTTGAACAGGCCGTTGAGCTCGGCGGGGAAGTTCGACTCCACCAGCACCTGGTAGCGGCGCATGTCGACGATGTGGTCGACGTGCTCGATGTCGACGGGGCACTGCTGCACGCAGGCGCCGCACGAGGTGCACGACCACAGGACGTCGGGGTCGATGACGGCCGAGGCGTCCTCGGGCATGTAGAACCAGGAGTCGCCGGTGTCGCCGACCAGCGGACGCTCGCCCTCGCGGCGGACCTCCTCGGGCAGCGCGTCGCGCTGGTCCTCGGGGGTCTGCAGGTAGGGCGCCTTGGCGTACGCGGCCTCGCGCAGGCCCATCATGAGCAACTTCGGGGAGAGCGGCTTCTCGGTGTTCCAGGCGGGGCACTGCGACTGGCAGCGACCGCACTCGGTGCAGGTCGTGAAGTCGAGGATGCCCTTCCAGGAGAAGTCCTCGATGGCCCCGACGCCGAGCTTGGCGTCCTCGTCGAGGTCGTCGACGTCCTCGAGGGTGATGGCCTTGCCGGCCGAGGTGAGCGGCTTCGCGGCGCCGAGGGCGGTGCGGCCCGAGGACTCGCGCTTGAACCAGATGTTGGGCCACGCGGTGAAGCGGTGCCAGGCGATGCCCATCGTGAGGTTGGTGGAGATGACGATCAGCCAGATCATCGCCAGCAGGATCTTGAAGGTGGCGATCGCGAAGATCAGGTTCTCCAGCGAGGAGATGGAGTCGGCGCCGGTGGGGTAGCCGAAGATCTGCGCGGTGTAGGAGCTCAGCGGGAAGTGGAAGCGGGTGTACTTCTCGGCGTGCTCGCCGTGGGCCAGGCCCAGGTTGTACTCCGCGCCGCGGATGAAGAGGATCGCCGCGCCCTCGAGCAGCGCCATGGCCTCGACGAAGTAGGCCATCCACTGGCGCGAGCCGTAGAAGCGGCTCTGGCGGCCCTTCGAGCGCGGGTGGTTGAGCTGGCGGTAGACGATCAGGAAGACGATGCCGACGGTGCTCAGCAGGCCGATGAACTCGCAGACCCACTCGAAGACGAACCAGTGGCCGATGATCGGCAGCGCGAACTCGGGGTCGAAGAGCTGGAAGTAGCCGGTGAAGACCGCCGAGGACAGGATGAGGAACGCCAGGTAGACGAACCAGTGCATGACGCCGACCCAGCGCAGCTGGAACATGCGCGTGTGGCCGAAGGTCTCCTTGACCATGGTGATCGTGCGGGACACCGGGGCGTCGGTGCGGGGCGTCGAGGGCTGCCCCAGCTTGATGACGCCGACCATCCGGCGCACGGCCTGGGTCGTGAGCGCGACCGCGACCACGGTCACGGCCAACGACACGATGATGGCGAAGGTCTGCAGCATGCTGGGGTGCGCTCCTCGTCGTCGAACGACCCGTGCGCGCAGTCGCGCACGAGCAGGGTGTGAGCCTAGTGATCCGCGGGACCGGCCGGCAGGCCCGTCCGTGGGACGACGCTGATCCTACCCGCAGGTAACTTCTGCGCGGGAGGGATCACCGTCACAGGGCCCGTTCCCGGCGCTCCTGACTCAGGACGCGCTGACCGATCGCAGGCGCCCGGCGGCGTCGAAGCGTGCGGTCATCAGCACCCGCGAGGAGCTCGCGCTGCGGGCGCAGAAGCCGAAGCGATCGCCCAGACGGGTGTAGGGCTGACCCACCGCGGCCATCACCTGACGCGTCGTCATGCCCGGACGCAGCAGGCCGCGCACGGTCGTGACCGCCTTGCGGTTGCCGGGGTTGCGGCAGGAGTCGGGCGCGACGCCGTAGGCGCGCTCCCACATCTGCAGGTAGCCCTCGGCGCCGCGCTGCATGTCGGCGGTGAGGTCCGCGCCGTCGCCGTCCTCGGTGTCGGCTACGTGGGCGATGTCCTCGATCCAGTCGGGGTAGAGGCCGTACTGCGCGACGCCGTCGACGTTGACGTCGAAGACCCGCTCGCCGCTGCGCTGGCGGTCGATGCGCACGCCGCCGAGCCCGGTGAAGGGGTAGGTGACGGGGTTCTTGGCGTCCGCACCGCGCGGGTTCCCCTGCGCTCCGAGCCCGTTGATGTCGGCGCCGTAGCCGATCGAGAAGTAGTAGCGCGGGTCGGCCCAGCCGACGTGACGGCGCCACTTCTCCACGAAGCCGGTGGAGTCGCCGGCGTAGGGGGTGATGAACCCGCCCATCTGGTAGATCCGCGGGTAGGCGTCCGGCGTCGACCAGGAGTGGCTGGAGACCACGCCGTGATAGCCGGTGGACGCGACGTGGTCGAGCGCGGTGTTGCGGGCCTTGACGCTCATGTGGTCGGGGTCGAAGACCACCTTCCGCTTGATCAGCTGGTCGATGGTGTGGGTGCCGAGCGTCGTCAGACCGCGATCGTTGCAATGCGGGGCCGGCGGGTAGAAGGGCAGGGCGGGCAGGCTTGCGAGGCCGGCGACCTGCGCGACGGCCCCGAAGAGGGCGTCCTGCTGCTGGCCGAGCACCGACGGCGCGGCGTACTGGTCGTGGTCGTGGCTCTCGCCGTCGGCGGGCTCGCAGTGCCGCATGTCCCAGAAGGTGCCGGTCTCGAGGAAGTTCGCCCCGTTGACGAGCACGCCCGTGGAGCCCTCGTCGCCGGCGATGCCCGACAGCGCGTTGTCGAACTTGTTGACCAGCTCCATCTGGCGCACGCCCATGCGGTGCACCTCGGCGACCTGGCGGTCGATGTCGGCCGCCGAGCAGGCGGGGACGTCGCCCTTGAGCGGCACGTTCTTGAACGTGCAGCCGAACGGCACCGAGGTCTCGATGCCCATGATCACCGCCATCTTGCCGGCGTTGATGACGCGTCGGGCCTCGAAGGGGTCCTTCACGATGCGGTACCAGCCCTTGCCGGGCCCGCCCCACTGCGCGTCGACGTAGTCCTGGAAGGCGTACATGTCCTTGGCCTGCAGGCGCACGGAGTCCATGTCGTCGCAGGAGTTGTGCTTCAGCGGCGCGTAGAGCGTGCTGTAGATCTGGCAGAGCTGGTTGTTCTCGACCAGGAGGTTGGTGAACAGCCGCAGGCCGCCGCGCCAGGAGCGCTCCATCCACTTGTAGTACGTGCCCTCGTGGGTCAGGGATGCCGCGGCCGGCCAGTCCTTGAACGTCGGCCAGCCGACGGGGTCGTGGCTCGGCTTGCCGGAGAGCAGCGCCTCGAGGACGGCGCCGTAGCCCCGGGTGTTGCGGTGGTCGGGGCAGTCGACGAGCGCGTACGGGGCACCGAAGCGGTCCCAGGGCTTGCCGCAGTGCGCGTGACCGCCCAGGAACTCGAAGGCCATGCCGTGGGTGTGCGCGTCGACGTAGCCGCGCACCTCCTGGAACGACGTGACGCCGCCGGTGGGGTCGCCGCTGACGTCGACCTGCGACTCGGGGTAGGCCGTGCACCCGGTCGTGCGGGTGGGCAGCAGCGCGGTGGCGCCGCCGATCGTCAGGCGCTGGGCGCTGGCCTGGTTGGTGAAGGTGAGGCGTCCGCCGCCGGCCGGGCGCACGACCCAGACCGTGGCGTCCGACGGCTTCGCGACGATCGCGCCGCCAGCGCCGACGAACCGACGATCGGCGGTGTAGAGGAGGTACTGGCCCAGCGCGGTGGCCCGGAAGTAGAGCGGACGCTGCCCTGCGGCGAGGCGGTAGCAGCCCCCCGCCAGGGCGTAGCGGGTCTGCGGGTGCAGCAGGCGGGGCTCGCGGATCGGCACCGGCCGCAGCACGGGGTCGGCCATCGCCCGCTCGCGCTCGACGTAGGACCGGGCGCGGGCGCGGGTGGACGGCGTCGAGGGGTCGGCGTCGGCGGCGGCCTGCGCCGAGGCGGACGCGCGGGAGAGGGCGTTGCGGGTGCGCTCGTCCTCGTACTGGGTCGGAGGCGCCCCGGCCACCCGGTGGTGGGGCAGGCCGCGGACCTGCCGCTCGAGATCGCCGTAGCCCTGCAGGCCGCCGGCGCTCGAGGCGACGCGCGGGCCGGCGTCGTCATCGGGCAGGGCGAGGACGGTGACGACGACGGCGGCCGCCAGCACGGCCGAGCCGAGCAGGCGACGCAGGGGGGCAGGGGACGAGTGCTTCACGGGGGCCTCCGGGGGGATCCCGCAGAACCTGACACACTTTCAGGTTCCTGTCGAGCGGTTCCGCCGAAGACCCCCGCAGAGCCTCGGTGCCGTGAGCGGGGTGCGGCCTCAGCCGCGCTGGCGGTACCCGTCGGCCAGGAGCGCGGCCAGCGACGGTCGGGTGGGCTTCCAGCCGAGCTCGGCGCCGCGGCTGCCCGCCGCCTGCTGGTCGAGCAGGAGCGCCTCGGCGAACGGGGCGCCCAGGCGAGCGGACGCCTCCTCCGCCGAGCCCGCGACCACCGGTCCGAGCGCGCGGCCCAGCTGCTCGACCGTCGGGTTCGCGGAGGTGACGCCGAGGTAGGCGCCGCGGCCCTGCTCGAGCACGAGCAGGTAGAGCTCGGCGAGGTCGTCGACGTGGACGGTGGTCCAGTGCTGGGCGCCGTCGCCGGGCAGGATCCGGGCGCCGGACTCGTCGGTGGGGGCCTCGGCGAGCACGCTCGCCGGGATGCCCTGGCCGCGGCCGTAGACGATGCCGGGGCGGATGACGCTCGTGCGCAGGCCCGAGCCGAGCACCCGCTCCTCGCCGGCGATGCGCCAGGCGGTGATCGTCGGCGGGTTCGCCGGGGAGTCCTCGGTGAGCGCCTCGCCCGAGCCGTGGGTCCAGATGCCGCCGGTGTGCACGAACGGCTTGTCCGTGCCGGCGAACGCGGTGAGCGCCGCCTCGATGACGGTGTCGTTGAGGCGGGCGTCGTCGGCGTCGCCACCCGCGGCGGTGTGGACGAGGCCGTCGACCTCGCGCAGTCGGTCGGCGAGCCAGGCGGCGTCGAACAGGTCGCCCTCGAGCGCGGTGGCGCCCGCGTCGGACACCTTCTCCGCCGCGGCGGCACTGCGCACGACCGCGACGACCTCGTGGTCGGCGGCCCGCAGACGCTTCAGGACGGCATGCCCGATCAGGCCGGTTCCTCCGGTCAGCAGAATCCTCATGGCATCTAGAACGCTCGCCTCCGTGCCGGGCTTCCGCTCACCTACGAGGGTGGTCGGACGCCCGCACGCGGCGGCTGCCCGCCGAGCCGGCGGGTGAGCACGGCCGCGGTGCGGCACGCGGCCTCGGCCAGCGCCTCCACGTCGACCTCCACGCGTCCGCGCGACTCGAAGGTCAGCGCGACGCCCGCCACCGGCAGCGCGTTGTGGTCGAGCACGGCGGCCGCGACGCTGGCGAAGCCGGCGGTGACCTCGCCGTCCTCGGTGGCCCAGCCGCGGCGGCGGGTCTCGGTGAGGACGCCCCGCAGCGCGGTCGGCGTCCGCGGGCCGGTGCCGGTGCGATCGGAGAACGCCGCCGCCGAGGGGTAGAGGGCGCGGACCTGCGCGGCCGACTGGCCGGCCAGCAGCGCGCGACCGCTCGCGGTGAGATGGGCGGGCAGGCGGACGCCGACGTCGGAGACCAGCGGCGGACGCCCTGGCGCCCGCTCCTCCAGGACGTAGAGGACGTCGCGGCCGTGGAGCACCGCGAGGTGCGCCGACTGGCCGGTGCGATCGACCAGCTCGGCCAGCGGACGCCGCGCGATCCGCGCGAGCGGCTCCTGGCGCGAGTAGCCCGAGCCGACCTCGAAGGCCGCCACGCCCAGGCCGTAGCGGGCGTCCTCGGCCAGGTGCGTCACGAAGCCCTCCGCGACCATGACGCCGAGCAGGTGGTAGGCCGTCGAGCGGGGCAGCTCGCAGGCGCGCGCGATGCGCTCGAGCGGCACCGGGTCGGGCTGGCTGGCCAGGAAGCGCAGCACCCGCAGCGTGCGGGTCGCGGCGGGCACCTGGCTCATGGCGCCACCCTCTCAGGACAGGGGACGTTCCTCGCGCACCGGCACCAGCGGGATCGCGAGCACGGGGAAGAGGGCCGCCAGCGCGAAGGTTGCGGCGTACCCGACGCCGTCGACGGCCAGGCCCGCCACCGGCGGCACGACCGAGGCGGTGAGGAACTGCGCGGTGTTCTGGACGCCCAGCGCCCGGCCCGACCACCCGGCCCCGGCGCGCTCGGCGACGGCGGTGAAGGCCAGCCCGTTGTCGGCCACCGTGACCACGGTGGCGAGCACGGCCAGCGGCACCGCGACGGCGACGTCGAGCCCTGCCGCCAGGCCGAGTGCGCCCATCGTCAGCGCGGCCGCGATCGACACCCAGCGCAGCGGTCGCAGCCGGCTGGACACGACGTCGCTGAGCTGGCCTGCCACGATGCGTCCCAGCGCGCCCGCGACCTGCGCGGCGCCCACCAGCGCGCCCGCGGCGCCGGGCGACCAGCCGCGCTCCTGCACCAGCCAGACCAGCGTGAAGGTCCACACCAGGAACTGCGGCACCACCAGCAGCATCGAGACGCCGTGGATGCGCGCGAGGAAGCCGTCGGCGCGGTAGGGGTTGACGCCCTCGGAGTGGGCGCCCGCGGTGCGCGGCGGATCGATCACCGTGACCGCCACGAGCAGCGCGGCCACCGCGGCGGCCGCCGTCGGGATGATCAGCGCGGCGCGCAGGCCCATGGTCTCCGCGGTGGCCGCGATGGTCACCGCCGCGATGCCGACGCCCACCGGCTGGGCCATCTGCCGGATGCCCATCGCCAGGCCGCGCCGGTGCGGCGGGAACCAGCCCACCACCACGCGTCCGCTCGCCGAGGAGGTGCTCGCCGCCGCGGCTCCCGCCACCAGCAGCGCCGCGCCCAGCGCGACCACGCTCGCGTCGGCCACCGACAGCGCCAGCGCGCCCGCGGCCGTCGTCGCCACCAGCCCGAGGAGCAGCACCAGCCGCTCGCCGGCGCGATCGACCAGCGCGCCCCACGCCACCAGCGAGAGCATGACGCCGACCGTCGGCGCCGCCGCCACCGCGCCCGCCTCGGCCAGGCTCAGCCCGGCCCGGTCGTGCAGCGCCGGGATGAGGAACGCCGGTCCGTGGATCGTCACCGCGGCCGCCGCCTGCGCGAGCGTCGACGCCGCGAGGATCCCCCAGCGTCGCGCGTCCGAGAGCTCTCCTGGGCTCGTCTCCGGGCTGCGCGTCGTCGTCACCTGCCCCAGTAGACGCCTGTCGCCTGGCTCGGTCCTTCCTCGTCTTGCTCTGTGGTGTGTGGAATCGGGCACAGGCAGCTTCCCCGGATATCCGGGGAGACTGGACGTCGTCAGGGGAGGCTTCCCCCGACAACGTCCAGCTCTCCCTGACCTGATGCCCCGGTTGGAGCCCGTCCGAGCCCCTCGACGATCTCGGATCCGAGACGCGACCGGCCCCGCGCCCCTGGCTCGCCACCCCGTCGCGGACGTGTCATGGAGGCATGACGACCACCGCGCCCGCCACCAGCCCCGACGTCGACCCCGACGTCGACCCCGGCGCCGGACCCGAGGCCGGCACGGTCGTCGTCGGCACCGGACCCGTGAGCCCCGACGACGTCGTCCGCGTCGCCCGCCACGGCGCCGCGGTCGTCCTCTCCGAGGGGGCCCTGGCCGCCCTCGAGGCCGGACGCGCGGTGATCGACCGCCTCGCCCAGGCGCCGACGCCGGCCTACGGCGTCTCGACGGGCTTCGGAGCCCTCGCCACGCGTCACATCCCCGCCGATCTGCGCGCCACCCTGCAGCGCTCGCTCGTGCGCTCCCACGCCGCCGGCTCCGGCCCGGAGGTCGAGCGCGAGGTCGTCCGCGCGCTGATGCTGCTGCGCCTCTCGACCCTCGCCACCGGCCACACCGGCGTCCGCCCGCAGACCGCGCGGCTCCTCGCCGACCTGCTGTCCCACGGCATCACGCCGGTCGTCCACGAGTACGGCTCGCTCGGCTGCTCCGGGGACCTCGCGCCGCTCTCGCACTGCGCGCTGGCGCTGCTCGGCGAGGGCGAGGTGCGTGACGCCGACGGCGTCCTCATGTCCGCCGCGCAGGCGCTCACGGCGGCCGGGCTGACCCCCGTCGAGCTCGGTCCGAAGGAGGGCCTGGCGCTCATCAACGGCACCGACGGGATGCTCGGCATGCTCGTCCTCGCGCTGCACGACCTGCGCCGGCTCGTGCGCACCGCCGACGTCTCCGCCGCGATGTCGGTGGAGGGCCAGCTCGGCACCGACCGCGTCTTCGACGCCGCCCTGCAGGCGCTGCGGCCGCACCCCGGCCAGGCGGCGTCCGCGGCCAACCTCGTCGCGCTGCTCGCCGGCTCCGGCGTCGTCGCCTCCCACCGCGGCGAGGACTGCACGCGCGTCCAGGACGCCTACTCGCTGCGCTGCTCGCCGCAGGTGCACGGCGCCGTCCGCGACACCCTCGACCACGCCGCCGCCGTCGCCGGCCGCGAGCTCGCCTCGGCCGTCGACAACCCCGTCGTGCTCCACGACGTCGAGGGCGGACGGGTGGAGTCCAACGGCAACTTCCACGGGGCGCCGGTGGCCTACGTGCTCGACTTCCTCGCCATCGCCACCGCCGACCTCGCCAGCATCGCCGAGCGACGCACCGACCGGTTCCTCGACGTCGCCCGCAGCCACGGCCTGCCGCCGTTCCTGGCGCACGACCCCGGCGTCGACTCCGGCCTGATGATCGCCCAGTACACCCAGGCCGCGATCGTCTCCGAGCTCAAGCGCCTCGCCGTCCCCGCCTCCGTCGACTCCATCCCGTCCTCGGCGATGCAGGAGGACCACGTCTCGATGGGCTGGTCGGCCGCCCGCAAGCTCCGCCGCGCCGTCGACGGGCTGACGCGCGTCGTCGCCGTCGAGCTCGTCGCCGGCGCTCGCGCGCTCGAGCTGCGCGCACCCCTGACGCCGTCGCCGGCCACCGCGGCCGTCGTCGCGACCCTCCGCGCGGGAGGCGTCGGCGGCCCCGGCCCCGACCGTCACCTCGCCCCCGACCTCGAGGCGGCCGTCGGCCTGGTCGCCTCGGGAGCCGTCCTCGACGCCGTCCAGGCCGTGATCGGAGACCTCCAGTGACCGACGTCAACCCCCGCCTGCCCATCCGCGCTGCGCGCGGCACCGAGCTCACCGCGCGCTCGTGGCAGACCGAGGCCGCGCTGCGGATGCTCATGAACAACCTCGACCCGGAGAACGCGGAGAACCCCGCCGACCTCGTCGTCTACGGCGGCACCGGCCGCGCCGCCCGCTCGTGGGAGGCCTACGACGCCCTCGTCGCCACCCTGCGCGACCTGCGTGACGACGAGACGATGCTCGTGCAGTCCGGCAAGCCCGTCGCGGTCTTCCGCACCCACGCCTGGGCGCCGCGCGTGCTCATCGCCAACTCCAACCTGGTGGGCGACTGGGCCACCTGGGAGGAGTTCCGACGCCTGGAGGAGCTGGGCCTGACCATGTACGGCCAGATGACGGCCGGCTCCTGGATCTACATCGGCACCCAGGGCATCCTCCAGGGCACCTACGAGACCTTCGCCGCCGTCGCCGAGAAGCGCTTCGGCGGCACGCTCGCCGGCACGATCACCCTCACCGCCGGCCTCGGCGGCATGGGCGGCGCGCAGCCGCTCGCCGTGACGATGAACGACGGCGTCGCGATCTGCCTCGACGTCGACCCCGCCCGCATCGAGCGCCGCATCGAGCACCGCTACCTCGACGTCCGCGCCGACTCCCTCGAGCACGCCCTCGAGCTGGCCGTCGCCGCCCGCGACGAGCGTCGCCCGCTCTCCATCGGCGTGCTCGCCAACGCGGCCGAGGCGCTGCCGCGCCTGCTGGAGATCGACGCCCCCATCGACGTCGTCACCGACCAGACCTCCGCGCACGATCCGCTCGCCTACCTGCCCGTCGGCGTCCCGTTCGAGGAGTGGGAGGCCCGCCGTGACGCCGACCCGGCCGGCTTCACCAAGGAGGCGCAGGCCTCGATGGCCGCCCACGTGCGCGCGATGGTGGAGTTCGCCGACCGCGGTGCCGAGGTCTTCGACTACGGCAACTCCATCCGCGACGAGGCCCGCAAGGGCGGCTACGACCGCGCCTTCGACTTCCCCGGCTTCGTCCCCGCCTACATCCGCCCGCAGTTCTGCGAGGGCCGCGGCCCGTTCCGCTGGGCCGCCCTCTCCGGCGACCCCGCCGACATCGCCGCCACCGACCGCGCCATCCTCGAGCTCTTCCCCGACGACGAGCGGCTGCGTCGCTGGATCACGATGGCCGGCGAGCGCGTCGCCTTCCAGGGCCTGCCCGCCCGCATCTGCTGGCTCGGCTACGGAGAGCGTCACCGCGCCGGTCTGCGGTTCAACGAGATGGTCGCCTCCGGCGAGCTCTCCGCTCCCATCGTCATCGGCCGCGACCACCTCGACTGCGGCTCGGTGGCCTCCCCCTACCGCGAGACCGAGGCGATGGCCGACGGCTCCGACGCCATCGCCGACTGGCCGCTCCTCAACGCCCTCGTCAACACCGCCTCCGGCGCCACCTGGGTCTCGCTGCACCACGGCGGCGGCGTCGGCATCGGCCGCTCGATCCACGCCGGCCAGGTGATCGTCGCGGACGGCACCGCCCTCGCCGCGGAGAAGATCGAGCGCGTGCTCACCAACGACCCCGGCATGGGCGTCGTCCGCCACGTCGACGCCGGCTACCACCGCGCGGTGGAGGTCGCCGAGGAGCGGGACGTGCGAGTGCCGCTGCGCTGAGGCGGCTGTGACGCGTCACAGGGCGCCTTCTCGACGTCGGCCCGGGTTCTCCACAGGGCGGATCTCGAGGGGTGCATGACCCGGGTGGGCGTGGGTAGCCTGCTGGGCACGCTCGAAACCGGGCTCCTCATCTCGGGAGGTTCCTCATGCGACGTCTGCGCTTCCTCGCGCCCGTCCTCGGCCTGACGCTGCTGCTGGGCGCGTGCGGCTCGGACGACTCGCCGAAGGCGGAGGCTGATCCGACGCCGTCGGGCTCGTCCGCTTCGTCTCCGTCCGGATCCCCGTCTGGGTCGCCGTCCGCCTCCGACGTCGCTGATCCTTCGGCGTCTCCGGTGCCGACGAAGGCTCCTGCCGGGGAGACGGCGGAGGAGTTCATCAAGCGGTGGTTCGCGCTTGAGGTGCAGATGGAGCGGACGGGTGACACAGCAGCGTACGCAGCGCTGAGTCGGGCATGTGACAGTTGCATGGAGACGGTGGCGTCGGTCAAGCGGATCTACGCCGCCGGCGGATATCTTCGGCCCGGAGGCGTCACGGTGGTGGGGCTTCGTGAAGTGCCAAGTTCCGAAGGAACACGTACCTATCGGGCCTCGATGAAGATCCTTCCCACCACATATCGGCGCTCGTCCTCCGCGCCTGAAAGCAAGTTCACTGGTGGGTCGCCGACCTACAAGGTCTCTATCGCCGAGCCCGAGAACTCTCTGCAATGGAGGGTCTTGGAGATCACCAGACTGGTGAAGTCGGTCAAATGATGAGGCTCGCAGTTCGGTCCCTCGCAGCCCTGCTCGCCATCATCTTGTCGGTCTGCTCGCTTGCTCTGACCGCATCAGCTGACTCTGGCTCTTCCCGCTCAGATGACGATGAGGGCTCTCAGATCAATCTGAGCGGGATTAGTATGAGCGAGGAAGTCGACGACGAAAGTAGTGGAACCACGACGGTCGTCGCCCCATCATCCAAGTACTCGTATCAGACGATCATCCAGTGTCGCTTCGAAGACGGTGGGTTCTGCGTCCAGCCGATCGAGTGCTATTCGCCGCCGAATTACGTGAGGGCGACGATCTTTCGCTTGCCCCGAAACGGGGTGCCTGATGACAAGATGTTCTGGGAGGTAGCGGTTCCTCTAGCCCAGGTGTGCATTCCTCCCAATCAAGCGCGCGACCGGCGCAACCGGCCGGTGTTGACGCGTGGCATGGTGCAGCGGGCGTTCGAGCGACTGGACTGGCCGGCGTCGCGGTTGCTGACGCAGCCGCCGAACGGGGCGACGTTGGTGAACCTGCCGACGATCCTGCGGACGACGAACACGAAGGCGTCGACGCGGGTGGTCACGTTGCTGGGGCAGCGGATCACGATCGAGGCGAGGCCGACCTCGTACGTGTGGCATCACGGCGATGGGACGTCGCAGGAGACGTCGAGTCCGGGGCACGCGTACCCGGGAGCGGGGTATCGGGACGTCACGCACACCTACCTGCGGGCGTCGCGGGGGATGCGGTTGAGCGTCGACACGGTCTACACGGGTCGGTACCGGGTGGGGAACCGGCCGTGGGTCGACATCCCGCAGCCGCGGACGATCGACGGTCCGGTGACGCCGTTGACGGTGCGCACGGCGACGCCGCACCTCACCGGCGGCGACTAGGTCGGCGTCAGCGGGGCGAGTCGAGGATCAGCGTGATCGGCCCGTCGTTGATCGCCTCCACCGCCATGTCCGCGCCGAACACCCCGCGCGACACCCGGGCGCCGAGCCGCTCCAGCTCGCTGCAGAACGCGTCGTACAGCGGCTCGCTGACGAGGCCGGGGGCGGCGGCGCTCCAGCCGGGGCGTCGACCCTTGCGGGCGTCGCCGTAGAGCGTGAACTGGCTGACCACCAGCACCGGGGCGGCGAGGTCGCTGGCGCTGAGCTCCTGGCGCATGATCCGCAGCTCCCAGACCTTCCGCGCCATCCAGGCGACGTCGGCGTCGCCGTCGTCATGGGTGACGCCGAGGTAGACCAGCAGTCCCGGCTCGGTGGTCTCCCCGACCACGGCACCGTCGACGACGACCCGGGCGGAGACGGTGCGCTGGACGACGGCTCGCATGCGCCCATCCTGCAGGTCCGCGGCCCTGGACGCGGACGCGGCGCCCGGGAGAGGCTGCCCGGGTGGCCCATCCGCAGATGTTCGAGGACGACGACCCCGTGCTCGCCGGTGTCCGCGAACGCGCGCTGGCCCTGCCCGAGGCCGACCTCAAGATCTCGCACGGGCGTCCCGCGTTCTTCACCACCAAGATCTTCGCCTACTACGGCGGATCGCAGCGCGTCGACGGGGAGTGGATCTCCCACGACCACGCGATGATGGTGCGGCCCGACCCGGGGGAGCGTCCGGCGCTGCTGGAGGACCCGCGCGTGTGGGTGCCGGCCTACCTGGGCCCGTCCGGCTGGCTCGGGCTGGACCTCGGAGCCGACCCCGCCGGGATCGACTGGGTCGAGGTCGTCGAGCTGCTCGAGACCTCCTACCGGCTCACCGCACCGGCGCGGCTGGTACGCCTGCTCGACGGCTGAGCCCCCGAGTCGAGCAGCGGAGAGTCGAGCGGCGGCGTCAGCCCCGCGCGTCGAGGACGTACGGCGTCGTGGTGGCGACGGCCTGCAGGCCGAGTCGCTCCAGGATGGGACGGGAGTCGGCGCTGGTGTCCAGGCGCATGTACCGGTAGCCGCGCTGCTGCGCGAGCGACGCACGGTAGGAGACGGTGGCGCGGTAGAGCCCGCGGCGGCGCCAGTCGGGCAGCGTCGAGCCGCCCCACATGCTCGCGAAGTCGCTGCCCGAGGTGTAGCGCAGCCAGGCCGCGCACAGCGCCGGGCCGTCGGGCGACTCCTCGACGACGACGACGTCGAGGGCGTCAGGGTTGGCGCGCATCTCCGCGGCCAGCGACCCCTCGCCGCGCCCGCTGCCCCAGATGGCGACCATCAGCTCGTCGATGCGAGCGAGGTCGGCGTCGGAGGAGACCTGACGCAGGGAGACGCCGTCGGGCAGGGCGACATCGTGCACCAGGCCCGCGACGTCGCCGAGCAGCAGGGTCTCGTCGTCCTCGGCGACGAAGCCGGCATCGGTCAGTCGCGCGGTGAGGTCGGCCGGCTGGTCGTAGGAGTAGGTCTTCCACTCGACCTTCTCGCCGCGCTCGGTGAAGAAGGCGACCTGGCGGGCGATCCAGTGGTCGGGGTCGTCGCCGAGCCCGTCGGGGCACTCCACCATGCAGTACGACGACCCGGGCGTCGCGGGGTAGCGGCGACGCACCGGGCCGTCGGAGTCGAGGACGATGCCGGGGGCCGGCTCGTCCTCGCGGCCTGCGAGACGGATCTGGGCGTGGAACTCCTCGAGGATGCTCACGCCCGCATCACATCACTGCAGGGCCGTGATCGCCTCATGGATTCTCAGGGTGCGGGTGGCGGACTCGACGTGGAGGTTCTCCACCATGCGGCCGTTGTAGGTGACGACGCCGGAGCCGGCGCCGGCCTCCCACGCCTCGAGGATGCCGCGGGCGTTCTCGACGGCCTGCTCGGACGGGGCGAAGGCGGCGTTGGCGCCCTCGATCTGGCCGGGGTGGATGAGCGTCTTGCCGTCGAAGCCCATCTGGCGGCCCTGCTCGCACTCGGCGAGGAAGCCGTCGACGTCCTTCACGTCGTTGTAGACGCCGTCGAGGATCGCGATGCCGGCGGCGCGGGCGGCCAGGAGCGCGGTGTGCAGGCTCGGCAGGATCGGGGCGCGGCCGGGCACGTGCTCGGCGTAGAGCTCCTTGACGAGGTCGTTGGTGCCCAGGACCAGCACCGAGAGGCGCTCGGAGGCGCGGGCGATCGACAGCGCGTCGAGGATCGCGACGGGGGTCTCGACCATCGCCCACAGCGTCGTGTGGTCGGGGGCGCCGGCCTTCTCGAGGGCGTCGACGAGCTGGCCGACCTCGGCCGCGCTGTTGACCTTCGGGACGACGACGGCGTTCGGGCCGGCCTGGGCGGCGGCGCGGATGTCGTCGTCGTGCCACTGAGTGCCGATGCCGTTGACGCGGATCGTCAGGGTCCGGCGGCCGTACTCGCCGGACGCGGCGGCAGCGGCCGCAGCCTCACGGGCGGCGGGCTTGGCGTCGGGGGCGACGGCGTCCTCGAGATCGAGGATGACGCCGTCGATCGGCAGGGTCTTGGCCTTCTCCAGCGCCTTGGCGTTGGAGCTCGGCATGTAGAGGACCGAGCGGAGCGGGGTGAACTCGGACATCAGGCCTCCACGTCGATCGCGTCGTACTGCTCCTTGAGGGCCGGGTCGATCGCGGCGAGCTGCTCGGCGAGCTCGACCATGACCAGGCACTGCTTGAGGGAGGCGTCGTCCTCCATCTTGCCGTCGATCATCACCGCGCCGGTGCCGTCGCCCATGGCCGCGACGACGCGTCGGGCGTGCTTGATGTCCTCGACGCTGGGGCTGAAGACGCGGTTGGCGATCGCGATCTGCTTGGGGTGCAGGCTCCAGGTGCCGACGCAGCCGAGCAGGAAGGCGTTGCGGAACTGGTCCTCGCAGGCCACGACGTCGGCGATGTCGCCGAAGGGGCCGTAGTAGGGGTAGATGCCGTGCATGGCGCAGGCGTCGACCATGCGGGCGATCGTGTAGTGCCACAGGTCCTGCTGGAAGATGCTGCGCGGGGCGTTGATGTCCTCCTCGCTGGAGGACGCGGGGTCCTGCCGGACGAGGTAGCCCGGGTGGCCGCCGCCGACGCGGGTGGTCTTCATGCGACGGTCCGCGGCGAGGTCGGCCGGGCCGAGCGAGAGGCCCTGCATGCGCGGGGACGCGCCGCAGATCTCCTCGATGTTCGCCACGCCGCGCGCGGTCTCGAGGATCGCGTGGATGAGGATCGGGCGGGAGATGCCGGCCTTCGCCTCGAGCTGAGCCAGGAGGCGGTCGACGTAGTGGATGTCCTCGGCGCCCTGCACCTTCGGGACCATGATGACGTCGAGCTTCTCGCCGATGGCGGGCACGAGCGTCGTCAGGTCGTCGAGCACCCAGGGGCTGTCGAGGGAGTTGATGCGGGTCCACAGCTGGGTGGGCCCGAAGTCCGTGGACTGCGCGATGCGCACCAGGCCCTCGCGGGCGGCGACCTTGTTGTCGGCCTTGACGGCGTCCTCGAGGTTGCCGAGCAGCACGTCGACGGTGCCGACCATGCCCGGGATCTTCGCGGCCATCTTCTCGTTGCTGGGATCGAAGAAGTGGATCGCGCGGCTGGGGCGGGCCGGGACCTCCCGCAGCGGGGCCGGGGCGCCGACGGCCAGAGGGCGGAAGAAGTCCTTGCTGGTTCGCATGGGCGCAACCTAGCAACGGGCGGTTACTGGTCGGTATGACCTACTCGACAGGTCCGGTCCTCGGACGCGACCGCGGCGCTGTCCGGCGTCAGGGATGAAAGGTTCGGCGGCCAGCCGCCGAAGCTTTCAGAGCCGCACGCGCACGAAACTGGCGCTTGGACGATGAGGCTTCACCGTGCAGGCGCCAGCTTCATCGGTCAGCCGATGAAGCTGCACGGCGCGCCGTCACCGACCCCGGCGCAGGAATCGGGTCAGTCGGCGCAGGCCAGTGGGGGCGGGAGCGGGCGGTGGGGCGTCGGCCAGGGCCCGGCGGCGGAGCTCGGCGCGACGCTCGCGCCAGGCCTCGACGGTGGGCTCGACGTCGCGGGGCATCGTGATGAGCGGGGGGCCGTCGACGGGGGTGTAGCGGGCGTGGATGACGCGGGCGTTGAACTCCTCGACCTCGCGGCGCACCTCGCTCTCGGCGGTGAGGGCGTCGAGGCGGGCGTCGAGCTCGGCGTCGTCCTTGCGCAGCTGCAGGGCGGGCGGGAGGACGCCGGTGATCTGCTCGCGCTCGACGAGGCGCCGCAGCCACCAGTCGGGATCGTCGCGGCCGTCGAGACCCTGCAGGGGCTTGCCGGCGCCGGGCAGGTCGTCGAAGTCGCCGCGGGCCATCGCGATGCGGATCTGCTGGTCGACCCAGGTGTGCTGCTGCTCGATGCGGGCGCGGGCGGCGGCACGGCCGTCCTGCGGCCCGCGGGGGAGCCGGTCGGGATCGGGACGGGAGGCCTCGGCCATGCCCCGAGCCTACGTCGGCGTCTAGCCGGAGACCGCGCGCTGTCTGGGATCCCAGACGCCGCGGGCGTCCGACCTCGTTGACCGGGTCGGCTCAGGCCGATGGACTGGACCCATGCCAGCGACCCCGGTGCAGCACCTCCTCGAGCGGACGGCGTCGACGACGGGCCGCCGAGCCGGGGCTGCCGGTGGCCTGCGGGTCCGGCAGGCGGTGGCCGAGCGTGATCGCACCGATCGGCTCGTGGTCGTCGGGCACGCCGAACGCGTCACGCACGGCGTCGACGCGGGCCGGCGGAATGCCGAAGAAGCAGGCGCCGAGGCCCTCGTCCACGGCCGTCAGCAGGATCAGCAGGCTGGCCATCGCGGTGTCGAGATCCCAGTACGGCTTGGCCCAGCGCGACTCCGCGCGGTCGTCCCAGCCCTTGTCGGGCTCGACGTAGCGCTCGAGGTACGCGGCGCGGCTGCTGCACGGCAGGATCACCACCGGCGCGGTCATCAGGCCCGACAGCCAGGCGCCGGGACGCTCGACGTCGTCGGTGGTCGTCGCCCAGTAGCGACGCACGTCGTCGGGCTGGTCGAGCACGAGGAACCCCCAGCCCTGGCTGAAGCCGGCGCTCGGCGCGTGGGTGGCGTTCCGGATCGCGCGGTCGACGATCGCGGGGTCGACGGGGGTGTCGGCGTAGCGGCGCACCATGCGGCGCCGGCGCACGACCTCAGCGAACTCCACGGGGGTCACTGTGGCTGACCTCGCCTCGATGTGGCGAGCCCTCGAGCCCGTCGGACGGACGCCCGCCGGCTACCGGCGTCGTCCCTTCGACGCCGCCGAGCGCGAGCTCGCCGCGTGGTTCGTCGAGGAGTGCGCCGCCCGCGACCTCGACGTCGAGATCGACGGCCTCGGCAACGTCGTCGCCTGGTGGGGCCCGGCCGACGCGCCTGCCGTGCTCACCGGCTCGCACCTGGACTCCGTGCCCGACGGCGGCGCCTTCGACGGCCCGCTCGGCGTGGTCTCCGCGCTCGCGGCGCTCGACGCCCTGCGCTCGCGCGGGGTGCGGCCGGCCCGGCGGCTCGGGATCTCGGTGTTCGTCGAGGAGGAGGGCTCGCGGTTCGGGCTTGCCTGCCTGGGCTCGCGCCTGGTCACCGGCGCCCTCGACGACGTCCGTGCTCGCGATCTGCGCGACGCCGAGGGCCGCCGCCTGCCCGACGTCCTGGAGGCCGCCGGCCTGGCAGGCCTGGACGCCCCGCGGCTGAGCCTGGAGCGGGTGGAGGCGTTCGTCGAGCTGCACGTCGAGCAGGGCCGCGGGCTCGTCGACCTCGACGCTCCCGTCGGCGTCGCGGCCGGCATCTGGCCGCACGGACGCTGGCGCTTCGCCTTCGACGGCACCCCCGACCACGCCGGCACCACGCGCATGGAGGACCGCGCCGACCCGATGCTCACCTACGCCGTCACCGCGCTGGCCGCCGCCAAGGCCGCGCGGCTCGCGGGTCAGCGGGCGACCTTCGGCCGGGTGGCGGTGGAGCCCAACGCCACCAACGGCATCGCCGCCCGCGTCACGGCCTGGCTCGACGCCCGCGGCGAGCACGTCGCCGCCTTGGAGCACCTCGTCGACGCCATCACCGCGCAGGCCCTGGCACGTGCCGAGCGCGACGGCACGAGTGTCGTCGTCACGCCGGAGTCGGTGAGCCCAGCGATCCACTTCCCGCCCGCGCTCGCCGCGCGCATCGCCCCCGGTCTGCCGTCGCTGCCGACCCAGGCCGGCCACGACGCGGGGGTGCTGGCCGAGGCCGGCGTGCCGACGGCGATGCTGTTCGTCCGCAACCCCAGCGGGGTCTCGCACTCGCCGCTCGAGCACGCGGGCATGGCCGACTGCGAGGCCGGCGTCGTGGCGCTCGCCGACGCGCTCGAGCGGCTCGTCGAGGAGCCCTCGTGAGCCGCTACCGCCTCGAGCGGGCGCTGGTGGGCGAGCCGGGGACCGCTGTCGTCGCCGAGGACGTCGTGGTGGAGGTCGTCGACGGGCGGTTCGCCCGCGTCGAGATCGGTGGACGAACCGGTGGAGAGACCCGTCGGCCTGTGGACGGATTGGGGGGATTGGTCAGGGGAACTTGGGCGTCAGAGGGGTCATCTGACACCCGAGACGCAGAAGTTCCCCGGTCAGCCGGGGAACTTCTCGACGTCCCCGGCCTGACCATCCCCGGCCTCGCCAACTGCCACAGCCACGTGTTCCACCGGGCGCTGCGGGGGCGCACCCAGCGTGGGAGCGGGAGCTTCTGGACGTGGCGGGAGCAGATGTACGCGGTGGCGGGGCGGCTGGACCCGGACGGGCTGTTCGCGCTGGCGCGGGCGGCGTACGCGGAGATGGTGGGCACCGGGATCACCTGCGTCGGGGAGTTCCACTACCTCCACCACGGGCCCGACGGCCGGCCCTACGACGACCCCAACGCCATGGGGGAGGCGGTGATCGCGGCGGCGGCCGAGGCCGGGCTGCGGATCACGCTGCTCGACGCCTGCTACCTCGCCTCGGGCTTCGGGACGCCGCCCGAGGGCGTCCAGCGTCGCTACGACGACGGCGACGCCGACGCGTGGGCGCAGCGGGTGGCCGGGCTGCGGGAGCGTCCCCACGCGCGGATCGGGGCGGCGGCGCACTCGGTGCGGGCGGTGCCGCGCGCGCAGCTGCCGACGGTGGCGCAGGCCGCGGCCGGGCGTCCGCTGCACGTGCATCTCAGCGAGCAGCGCGCCGAGAACGACGCCTGCCGGGCGGCCACCGGGCTCACGCCCACCGCGCTGCTGGCCGAGGCGGGTGCGCTCGGACCGCTCACCAGCGCCGTGCACGCCACCCACCTCACCGACGACGACGTCGCCCTGCTCGGCGCGAGCCGCACCCACGCCTGCCTGTGCCCCACCACCGAGCGCGACCTCGGCGACGGCATCGGCCCGGCCCGGCGGCTCCACGACGCCGGATCCCCGCTGACGCTCGGCTCGGACAGCCACGCGGTCGTCGACCTCTTCGAGGAGATGCGCGCGGTCGAGATGCACGAGCGGCTGGCCGCGCAGTCCCGCGGGCACTGGACGGCCTCCGAGCTGCTGCGCGCCGCCACCGCCACCGGGCACGCCAGCCTCGGCTGGGACGACGCCGGCGCCATCGCCGTCGGACGCCGCGCCGACCTCGTCGTCCTCGACCCCGCCAGCCCGCGCACCGCCGGGGCGGGCGCCGACGAGCAGATGGCGGTCTTCGCCGCGGGAGCCGCCGACGTCCGCGCCGTCATGGTCGACGGCACCTGGCGCACCCTCGACCCCGCCGCCACCGGCGCCGCGCTGGCCGCCACCATCGAGCGCCTGTGCGCGGACGGGATCCACGCATGAGCACCCTGATCACCGGCATCGGCGAGCTCGCCACCAACGACCCCGAGCGGGCCACGGCGGCCGACCCCCTCGCGCTGCGGCGCGACGCCGCCGTCATCCTCGACGCCGGCCGCGTCGCGTGGGTCGGGGACGCCGCCCACGCGCCCGCCGCGGACGTCGTCGTCGACGCCGGGGGCCGGGCGGTCCTGCCCGGCTTCGTCGACTCCCACAGCCACCTCGTCTTCGCCGGCGACCGCGGCGAGGAGTTCGCCGCCCGGATGGCCGGCCGCTCCTACTCCGCCGGCGGCATCGCGACGACGGTGCGCGCCACCCGTGCCGCCACCGACGAGCAGCTCGCCGCGAACGCCGGCCGGCTGGTGCGCGAGATGCTGCGCCAGGGCACGACGACCGTCGAGATCAAGAGCGGCTACGGCCTCAGCGTGCGCGACGAGGCCCGCAGCCTCGCGGTCGCCCGCACCCTCACCGAGGAGACGACCTTCCTCGGCGCGCACGTCGTCCCGCCCGAGCATGCCGACGACCCCGCCGCCTACGTCGCGCTGGTCACCGGCCCGATGCTCGAGGCCGCCCGCCCGCACGCCCGCTGGATCGACGCCTTCTGCGAGCGCGGCGCCTTCGACGCCGACCAGGCCCGCGCGGTGCTGCAGGCCGGCATCGCGGCCGGTCTGCGCGGACGCCTCCACGCCAACCAGCTCGGCCCGGGGCCCGGCGTCCGGCTGGCCTGCGAGCTCGGGCTCGTCGCGGTCGACCACTGCACCCACCTCGAGCCCGCCGACGTCGACGCGCTGCGCGAGTCGGGCACCGTCGCCACCCTGCTGCCGGGCGTGGAGTTCTCCACCCGGCAGCCCTACCCCGACGCCCGCGCCCTGCTCGACGCCGGCGTCCGGATCGCCCTGGCCAGCGACTGCAACCCCGGCTCCTGCTTCACCTCCAGCCTGCCGCTGGCCATCGCGCTGGCGGTGCGCGAGATGGGCCTGACGCCCGCGGAGGCCGTCCGGGCCGCCACCGCCGGCGGCGCCGACGCCCTCGACCGGCACGACGTCGGACGTCTCACCGTCGGCGCCCGCGCCGACCTCGTGCTCCTCGACGCCCCCAGCCACCTGCACCTGGCCTACCGGCCCGGCGTGCCGCTGGTGGCCGGGGTCTGGCGCGGCGGCCGGCCGGTCGTCGTCGACGGGGTGCCGGTGTGATCTGAGGTAGGCGGTCCATGGACCTAGGGCTTCCTCCCGATCCGGGGGCCTACCTCAGAGCGGGAGCGTGGTGCCCACGCCCCGACCGCCGGGGCCGCCAGACCCCAGGGAGCACCCCATGACCCTCTTCGAGATGGACGGCGCGATCGACCTCGAGTTCCGCCGCAGCCGCCTGACCCGCGACCTCGCCGACCAGCGCGCCCGCCGGCAGCGCCGCCGGCGCCGCGGCGAGGCCCGCCACATCGCCACCGACCCCTCGGCGAACCCGCTGCAGGACTGAGCCCCCCGTGCCCCCCGTGGCCCCTGTGGCCCCGGTGACCCTCGCCGTGCCGGTGCGCGATCATGAGGCGATGCCGCCCTCGAGTCGCACCCTGGTCGGCCGCGACGCCGAGCTGCGCGAGCTCGCGGACGCGGTCGGCCTCGGCGACCCCTCCCCCGGCGGGCGCGTCGTCCTCCTCTCCGGCGACGCCGGCGTCGGCAAGACCCGCCTCCTGCTGAGCCTGCGCGACCGCGCCTTCGAGTCCGGACGCCGCGTCGTCGCCGGCCACTGCCTCGACTTCGGCGACGCCGCGCTCTCCTACCTGCCGTTCTCCGAGGTGCTGGGCCGGCTGGCCGCCGAGGTGCCCGACGTGCTCGCCGAGGTCGCCGACCGGCACCCCGTGCTGAGCCGCCTGCAGCCGGGACGACGCACGCTCGGCGCCGAGGACGCCCCCGTCTCCGAGGCCTCCGGGCTCGACCGCGGCGAGCTGTTCGCCGCCGTGTGGGCGCTGCTGGAGCGCGTCGCCGCCGACACGCCGCTGCTGCTGGTCGTCGAGGACTGCCACTGGGCCGACCGCTCCACCCGCGACCTCCTCTCCTTCCTCTTCTCCCGCGCCCTGGTCGGCACCGCCGACGCCGACGTCGCGATCGTCGCCTCCTACCGCTCCGACGACCTCCACCGCCGCCACCCGCTGCGCAGCCAGGCGGCGGCGTGGATGCGCCAGCACGGGGTCCGGCGCCTCCACCTCGAGCGTCTCGACGACGCCTCCGTGCGGCTGCTCGTCGGTCAGCTGGCGCCCGCGCCGGTGCCGGAGGCCGAGCTGGCCCAGATCGTGGCCCGCGCCGAGGGCAACGCGTTCTTCGTCGAGGAGCTC
Organism: Nocardioides sp. B129/18; assembly: GCF_055282735.1. Lineage (NCBI taxonomy): Bacteria > Bacillati > Actinomycetota > Actinomycetes > Propionibacteriales > Nocardioidaceae > Nocardioides > Nocardioides sp. B129/18. Next base: position 88,359 of record NZ_JBUZJI010000016.1, read on the forward strand.
GTCGGCACGGGCATGGGCGAGGCCGGTCGAGGCGTCCCCGAGGACCTCGCCGACGTGCTGCTGGTGCGCCTCGACGGCCTCGAGGACGACGCCCGCCGCGTCGTCCGCGCCGCCTCCGCCGCCGGCCGGCGCGTCGACGACGACACCCTGCGGCGGGTCTGCGAGCTGCCCGACGCTCAGTTCGAGAGCGGCGTCCGCACGGCCGTCGAGCACCACGTGCTGGTGCCCGAGGGAGGCCACTACGCCTTCCGTCACGCCCTGCTCGGCGAGGCGGTCTACGACGACCTTCTGCCCGGCGAGCGCACCGCGCTGCACCGCACCTACGTCGACGCGCTGCGCTCGGGTGCGGTCGGCACGGCCGCCGAGCTCGCGCGTCATGCCCGCCTGGCCCACGACCCCGACACCGCCCTGCGGGCCAGCGTCCGGGCGGGCCGGGAGGCGCTGGCGGTCGGTGGACCCGACGAGGCGTCCCAGCACCTGCTCAGCGCGCTCGACCTGCTCACCGACCCCCGCGTCGACGTCGCCGACCTCGACGTCTCGAAGGTCGTGGTGCAGACGGGGGAGGCGCTGGCGGCCTCCGGGCATGCGGTGCGCGCCGTCGAGGTCGTCGGCGAGCAGCTGCGTCGTCTGCCCGAGGACGCCCCGCCCGCGTGGCGCGCCCGGATGCTGATGGGCTGGGCCGAGGCGGTCTTCCTCACCGAGCACGACGTCGACCTGCGCGCCGTCACCGCCGAGGCCGTGGCGCTCGCGCCCGCGGACGCCGGCGGCCTGCGCGCCAAGGTGCTGGCCGGCCGCGCCCGCATCCTCGCCGCCCTCGGCGACTTCGAGGAGGCCCAGTCCCTCGGCCTCGAGGCCCTCGCCCTGGCCGAGCGACTCGACCTGCCCGACCTCGCCTCGGAGGCGGCCACCACCGTCTCGGGTCTGCGCAACGCCCCGCCGGAGGTGCTGCGCTCCGCGCTCGCCGCGGCCGTCGAGCGGGCCGAGCGCGACGGCGCCCTGCACGCCGAGCTCCGGGGCCGCTTCCACCTCGGCCGCAGCCACGAGGACCACGGCGAGCTCGAGGTGGCCCTGACCCACTTCGAGGCCGCCATCGCCCGCGGTCGCCGGGCCGGCGTCCCGTGGGCGCCCTACACCTTCGAGTCACGCTGGCAGGCCGGCTGGATCCAGATGGTGCGGGGCGACTGGGACGCCGCCGCCGGCCTCCTCGACGCCACCGGCGCTCCCGAGGTGGCCGCGGCGATGCTGCGCAGCGTCCAGCTGCTCATCGACGTCGAGCGCGCCACGTCCCCCGAGGAGGTGGCCGACGTCGCGGCCCGGGCCCGCGCCCTGCGTCCGATCTGGGCCGAGGAGGGCGCGATCGCGATCAGCTCCGCGGCGGCGGAGATCCATGCCGCGGCGCGGCTCGGCGACGTCGACGCCGCACTCGAGGCCTACGACGCGCCGGTCGCGGTGGTCGGCGCGATGTGGAGCCCGTGGTTCAGCGCGCGTCTGCGGCTGGCCGCCACCACCCTGCGGGCGCTGGCCGACCTCGCGCCGCGTCTGCCCGCCGCCCGACGCGAGGCGCTGCTGGCCCGGGTGGCCGCCCTGCAGGCCGACGGCGACACGGTCGTCGAGCGCTACAAGGACCCCACCGGCCACTGGGGGCCGGAGGGTCGGGCCTGGGAGGCGCGGCTGCGCGCCGAGGCGCTGCGGGCCGGGTGGGCACTGGGTGCCGAGGTCGATCCCGAGCGGCTCGCCGCGGCCTGGCGCGAGGCCCTCGAGGCCTTCGACGCCTTCGGGCAC
>NZ_JBUZJI010000017.1:0-87647 GCF_055282735.1 Nocardioides sp. B129/18
CGTCCGGCCCGCGCTCGTCTGCGGGCTCGCGCTCAGGCCTTGACGCCGCGGAAGTAGCCCAGCGCGCCGGTGCGCTCGACGTCGACCTCGACGTCGCCGTCGGCGAACCACTCCCGCACCTGTCGGCTGGTGACGCCCGGGCCGAGCAGGCCGGAGAGGCGTCCGGTGGCGCGCATCCCGGCGAAGCGCAGGCCGGAGTCCTCCAGCAGCGAGCTGCCGATGAGCCGGCCCCCGGGCCGCAGCACCCGGGCCATCTCCTCGATCGCGCGGTGCGGGTCGGGGAAGCAGTGCAGGCCGGTGAAGGTGACGACGAGGTCGAAGGAGTCGTCGTCGAAGGGCAGGTCGCCGACGTCGGCACGCTCGGTGCGCACCAGGTGTCCGAGCCCGCGACGCCGGGCCGCGGCCTGGGTGCGCTCGAGCATCCGCGGGTCGAGGTCGGCGGCGACGTAGGAGACGTCCTGGTCCGGCGAGAGGCCGCGCAGGGCGACGCCGCCGCCGCAGGGCACGTCGAGCACCCGCGAGCCGGGCGCGACGCGGCCGATCTCCTCGGTGGCGGCGTAGAGGCGGCCGAGGTCGGACTGCATCCAGGCCAGCCACAGCGCGCCGCCGACGGTGCGGTGCTCGACGGTCCAGTCGTAGATGACGCCCCACAGGGGGTCCTCGCCCCAGGAGCCGAGCACGCGCGGGATCGGGAGGCCGGTCATGCCCCCCAACGTACGGCGGCCGAGGGCGCCGCAACAGGGCGGCGACCGGCCCGCAGACGCCTCGGGGACGCGCGGGTCAGGGACGCGCGAAGAACGACGGCGGCTCCCAGGCGTACATCGACTCCTCGTCGACGTTCCGGCCGGTGCGCGGCGCCTGGATGATCATCCCGTCGCCGGCGTAGAGCGCGACGTGGTGGATCGACGACGGGCTCGAGGTGGTCGCCCAGAACACCAGGTCGCCCGGCTGGAGCTGGGAGAGGGAGATCGGGGTCGACTGCTCGTACTGCGCGACGCTGTAGTGCGGCAGGTACTTCCCGCCCTGGCGCCAGGCGGCCATGGTGAGACCCGAGCAGTCCCAGGAGCTCGGTCCGGCGGCGCCCCACACGTAGGGCTCGCCGATCTGGGCCCGGGCGAAGGCCAGGGCGGCCGAGACGCCGCCGGCCGACGGGGGCGCGGGGTTCGAGGGCGCCGAGCCGCCGGAGCCACCCGAGGAGCCCGAGCCGCCCGAGGAGCCCGAGCCGTTCGAGCCCGAGGACTGGTTCGCCGCGGCAGCGGCGGCGGCCTGCGCGGCGGCGGCGGCCGCAGCGGCCCGGGCCTCGCGCTCGGCCTTCTCCTGCGCCAGGCGACGGGCGCGCTCCTCGAGGCCGGCCTGACGCTGGGTGGCCAGCCGCACGCTGACGCCCTCGAGGCGGGCGAGCTCGGCGACCAGGACGCTCTTGCGCTGGGCGATGGTCGCGGCCTCGTCCTGGGCGGCCTTCGCGGCACGACCCGCGGCGTCGCGGGCCGCGGCGGCACGGGTGGCGGCCGCGGCGGCGCCCTGACGCGTCCGCTCGGCCTTGGCCGAGGCCTGCTCGGCGCTCTCACGGGCGTCCTGGAAGTCGCCGTAGCGCTGGCTCAGGGCCTGCTGGGCGTTGGCCATGGTGGTCATGGAGTCCATGACCGCGTCGATGCCGTCGGCGTCGGTGACCGCCGACATCGCGACGAGCGAGGGCGACTGCTCGTAGGAGGAGGTGACGGTGTCGACGACGCTCGAGCGCAGCCGGGTGACCTGCCAGCGGGCGCTGCGGGCCTCGCGCTCGGCCTTGGCGGCGGCGCGCTGGGCCAGCTGCAGGTGGTAGCGCGCGCCGTTGTAGGCCTCGGCCGCGGCGCCGGCGGCGTCGGCGGCCCGGTGGAGGCGGGCCTCGGCGGAGGCGAGCTCGGCGCGGATCGCGGCGACGTCGCGCTGCTGGTGCTTGGCGAGGTACTGCGCGTGGCGCACCTCGTGCCGGGTGGGCGTGCGGTCGTGGTCGGCGGCGACGGCGGTGCTCGCTCCGCAGGCCATGACGGCCACCGACAGCCCTGCGATCAGGGTGCTGGTGCGCCTGCGGGGCATGGTCGCCATCGGGGCTGCCTCTCATCCGACGCCGGCCGCCCGAGTGGCAGCTGACGTCGTCACGCTAGACAACTTTCGTCACACCAGAAACATCTTCACCAAAAGAATCACGCGTCACCGGCGTGTCGGCTTGACGCACTACATCAGTGTAATTCGCCGAATGACACGCGTGTCATTCCGAGATGACCTGCGACGACGTCGGCGGCCCGGCGTCAGCCGACCGGCTCGGGCGCCGGACGGGCCGGGTCCTCACCGGATCCGCCGAGGTCCACATGCTGGACGCGCGGGTCGTCCTCGACCGGCCGATCGGCGCCGCTGCGCAGCGAGGCCTTGTCGAAGCGCTGACCGCTGAAGACGCCCGCCACGTAGAAGGAGACGAGGGCGATCATGATGCCGGCGAGGTCGTCGGCGACGTAGTGCCAGCCGAAGTAGAGCGTGGCGACGACGGTGAGGGCGAAGTTCACCCAGAACACCACGCGCATGATCCGGTTGCGGACGGTGTACTGCACCATCAGCGCGACCAGCAGCGTGATGCCGGTGTGCAGGCTGGCGAAGCCCGCCACCGACTGCACCTGACCCTCGACGCCGGTGAGCAGCACGCCCTGCCGCGCGTAGACCAGCGAGTTCATGAGGTCGGTGGTGGGCGTCTTGGCGAGGTCGGAGTAGATGAAGGCGTACTCCAGGCCCGGGCCGAGCGTCGGCAGCGCGTAGTAGGAGATGGTGCCGAGCGTCCACGCGATGCACTGCGAGGAGACGAACCAGTAGCCGTAGGCCAGGTTGCGCGACCACACCACCCACGCCGTGACCGCGAGCGGCACGAGCGGCAGGAACCACAGGTAGATGTAGCTCAGGCCGTGCGCGGCGATGTCGGTGCCCAGCAGGTCGTGCAGCACGACGGCGGGATCGTGGCCGAAGAACAGCGCGCGGTCGAGCAGGTGCAGCTCGCGGTCGTAGGACAGCGCGCGCACCGCGCCCGGCTCGGCGCGGGGATCAGGGCGCACGAACGGCAGGAACGACTTCAGGTTCCGGTAGCAGACGTAGACGATGTAGAAGCTGATGATGCCCAGCGCCACGAGCGTGAGCCGCGGACGGTTCCAGTGGGTGCGCAGGCGGTCGCGCGCGATGCCCGGCATCCGCCGCGGGTCGAGCCGCGAGAGCCACAGGGTGCGCGGCAGCAGGTCGAGCATCAGCGCGGCGAGCAGGAGCAGCGGCAGGCGGATGCTCGACGGGCCCAGGAAGCTGCCCTCGGGGTCGACCAGGCTGCGCCCGAGGTGCTGTGCGGTCAGCAGCGCCCAGGCGCCCATGCCGACGGCGAGCAGGATCGGGAGGACGTAGACGCGGCGGGGCACGCGGGCAGTCTAGGCAACGCGACGGCGTCAGGCCCGTCCGCGCGACGCGACCTGCCACACTCCCCCACCGTGGATCCCGCACCCGCGACGCCGACCCCCGCCTGGTCCGGGCACGCCGTGCTCGTGCTGCCGGTGGAGCCGCTGGAGCCGTTCGTGCGGGCGCGCACCGCCCACTACGACCCCTCGTTCCTCTCCGCCGACCCCGCCTTCACGCACGCCCACCTCACCGTGCTCGTGCCCGTGCCCTGGCCGCTGCCCGACGGCCTCGACGACGCCCTCGCCGACCTCGCGGCGCGGACGCACCTGCCCGAGGTCGTCCTCGAGCGGGTGGCGGCCTTCCCCGACGGCGTCCTGCACCTGGTGCCGGAGCCGGAGGCCGCGCTCGCCGCGCTCCGTGGGCTGCACGACGCCGTGCGTGCCCTGCTGCCCCAGGTGCGCCCCTACGACGGGGCCGTCGCCGACCCGGTGCCGCACGTGACGGTCGATCGCCTCGGACCCGACGTCGACCTGGCCTCGACCAGGGCCGCCCTCGGCCCCCTGCTGCCGGCGCGCTGGCGCCCCGAGGCCCTCGAGCTGCACTGGTACGGCAACGACGCCTGCCGGGTGCTGCGCCGGTGGCCGCTGGGGGCCGCGGGCTAGCCGACCGGCGCGCAGCGACCGGCGTCGACCGCGAGCCGGACGTCGTCTCCGACCGCCAGCCGCGCGGCCAGCGGCGCGACGGCGTCGAGCGTGCCGAGGCCGTCGACCTCGACGACCAGGCGCGTCTGCTCGGGCGTGGGCCGCACCGCGACGACGCGGGCGGCGAGCGGGCCGGCCTCGCGCACCTGCAGGGCCGAGCGGCGCAGCGCGAGTCCGGCCGCACCGGCCTCGGCGCCCCCGACGTCCGCGAGCCGCCGGGCGGCCGGGCCGGCGAGCACGCGGGCGTAGCCGAGGAACAGCGCGGTGTCGGGGTCTGCCGGCGCGCGCCAGACGGCGTCGATCGGACCCTGCTGCACCACCGCGCCCTCGCGCATGACGGCCAGGCGGTCGGCGACGGCGAAGGCCTCCTCGTGATCGTGGGTGACCAGGAGGCCGGTCGTGCGGGCGGCGGTGAGGATGCCGCGCAGGTCGGCGGCCAGCCGCTCGCGCAGGCCGGCGTCGAGCGCGGAGAGGGGCTCGTCGAGGAGCAGCAGCCGCGGCTCGACGGCCAGCGAGCGCGCCAGGGCGACGCGCTGGCGCTCGCCGCCGGAGAGCGTGGTCGGCAGCCGGTCCTCGTAGCCGGCGAGGCCCACGAGCGCGAGCAGCTCGCCCACCCGCGCGGCCACCTCGGCGCGCGGTCGGCGGCGCAGCCGCAGCGGGTAGCCGACGTTGCGGCCGACCGTGAGGTGGGCGAAGAGCTGGCCATCCTGGAACATCAGCGCGAAGCCGCGCCGGTGCGTCGGCACGGAGGTGAGGTCGCGTTCGTCCCACAGCACCCTCCCGCGGGCGGACTCCAGGCCCGCGACGGCGCGCAGCAGCGTCGACTTCCCGCAGCCCGAGGGGCCCAGCACCGCCAGCACCTGGCCGTCGGGCACCTCGAGGTCGACGTCGTGCAGCGCGGGGACGCCCTCGTAGTCGACCCCCACGCCCTCGAGTCGCAGCATCAGACCACCCCCAGCGAGCGCACCCGCAGTCGTTCCACCAGCAGCATGACGACGGCGGTGGTGGCCGCGAGCACCACCGACGCCGCCAGCGCCATCTCGTAGTTGAGCCCGCCCGGCCGGCCGATGAGCCGCACGATCACGACGGGCATCGTCGGGCTGGCGTCGCGAGCGAGGAAGGACGTGGCTCCGAACTCGCCGAGCGACACCGCGAACGCGAAGCCGGCCACCGCCAGCAGCGGACGCCACACCACGGGCAGCTCGACGGTGGCCCACGTGCGCCACGGGCCGGCGCCGAGGGACGCCGCGGCCTGCCGCTGACGCTCGTCGACGCTGGCCAGCACCGGCACCAGCGTGCGCACGACGATCGGCAGCGCGACGAGCGCCTGGGCCAGCGGCACCAGCAGCGGGGAGTCGCGCAGGTCCAGCGGCGGTCGGTTCAAGGTGATGAGCAGGCCGAAGCCGAGCGTCACCGCCGAGACCCCGAGCGGCAGCATGAAGAAGCCGTCGAGCAGCGTCCGCACCCGTCGCTCGGCGCGCCCGCGCGAGCGGCGGGTGACGACGGTGGACACCAGGACGCCCAGCAGCAGCGCCATCCAGGTGGCGTCGACGGCCGTGCGCAGCGAGATCTGCAGCGCCTCGGTGACCGGCACGACCAGCGCGTTGCCGCCGCCGGTGCTCTGCAGGGCGCGGTACGCCGCCAGCGACCAGTGGCCGTCGACCCGCAGCGAGCCGACGACGAGGGCCGCCAGCGGTCCGCCGACGAGCACCACCAGCAGGCCGGTGACGCCGATCGCCGGCAGGTCGGCCGGCGTCGGGCGTCGCGGCCGCACCGGAACCCGCTGGCGGGTGGGATCCGGGACGGCCCGCAGCCGGCCGGCGACCAACAGGAGCACGACGACGGCGGCCAGCTGCAGCAGCGAGAGCGCGGCGGCCGCCTGGAGGTCGAGGAGCTGGGTGGTGAGCAGGTAGATCTCGGTCTCGACCGAGGAGTAGCGCAGCCCGCCGAGGGTCAGCACGATGCCGAAGGCGGTGGCGCAGAAGAGGAACACGACGCTGGCCGCCGAGACGATCGCGGGGCGCAGCGCGGGCAGCGTCACGGTGCGCAGCACCTGCAGCGGCGAGGCGCCCAGCGCCGCCGCGGCCTGCGCGGGCCGGGCGTCGAGGCCCTCCCACGCGGCGCCGACGGTGCGGATGACCACCGAGGCGTTGAAGAACACCAGGCCCGCGACGATGCCGGCGGCGCTGCCGTCGAGGCCCAGGCCGCCGAGGGGACCGGACTCGCCGAGCAGCTCGCGGAACGCCACGCCCACCACCACGGTGGGCAGCACGAACGGCACCAGCAGCAGCGCGCGCAGCACCGTGCGGCCCGGGAACCGCAGGCGGTGCAGGGCGAAGGCCGCCGGCAGGCCGAGCACCAGCGCGATCACCGTGGCGAGCGTGGAGGACCAGACGGTGAACCACAGCACCCGGTGGACGCGCGGCCGCGCGAGCACGTCGAGGACGGCGCCGGGGTCGGCCCGGCCGTCGACGACCAGGCCGCGGCCGACCATCCCGGAGACGGGCAGGACGAAGAACACGGCGAGCACGGCCACCGGCAGGGCCGCCAGCCCGAGCAGGCTCGCCGCGCGACGCATCAGCCGCCGACCAGGTCGCTCCACTGGCGCAGCCAGGTGTCGCGGTTGGCGGTGATCGTCGCCGGCGCCACGGTGGCGGGGTCGGTGGGCTGCTTGGCGAACCGCGCCCAGTCGGCCGGGAGCGCGGTGCCCTCGGCGACCGGGAAGACGTACATCGACTCCGGCAGCGCCTTCTGCACCGCCGGGCTCTGCAGCCACTCGACGACGGCCTTCGCCCCCGCCGGGTTCGACGCGCCGCTCAGCGCGCCGACGTACTCGACCTGACGGAAGCAGGTGTCGAGCAGCGCCGAGGTGGTGGTGCCGCCCTGGCCGTCGACGGTGAAGGCCGGCGAGGAGTCGTAGGACACGACGATCGGACGACCGCCCTTGCCGCCGCCCTGGGTGAAGTCGACCTCGTAGGCGTCCGACCAGCCGTTGACGACCTTGGCGCCGTTGGCGAGCAGGCGCTTCCAGTAGGCCTGCCAGCCGTCCTCGCCGTAGCGGGCGATCGTGGTGAGCAGGAAGGCCAGGCCGGGCGAGCTCGTCGAGGCGCCGGGGGTGACGAGGAGGTCGCGGTAGGCCGGCTTCACGAGGTCGTCGAGGCTCGTGGGCGCGGGGATGCCCTTCTTCGCGAACCAGGTGTCGTCGACGTTGACGCACACGCTGGCGTCGTCGACCGGACGCAGGGCGTGGTCGTCGTCGCCGGGCAGGTCGAAGGCCGAGGCGCCGTCGGGCTGGGTGACGTCGACCGGCGTGAACACCTTCGCCTCCAGCGCGCGGCTGGCGAAGGTGTTGTCGACGCCGTAGGCGACGTCGGCGACCGGGTCGTCGGCGTTGAGCACGAGCTGGCTGGTGAGGGTGCCGACATCGCCGGAGGAGCGCACCTGCAGGTCGTAGCCGGTGTCCTTCTCGAACTGCGCGATCAGCGGCTTGGGGAGGCTGAAGGAGTCGTGGGTGACGAGCACGACCCGCGCGGAGTCCGAGGCGGAGTCGTCGCCGCCGGCGCCGAGCGAGCAGGCCGTCAGCGCCGAGCAGGCCGCGAGGCCGAGCGCGAGCAGGACGGTGCCGCGTGCGCGGCCACGTCGGAGGGTGGGGGCAGAGGTCATCGGGAGCTCCCTTCGCCGGTGCTAGCCGGAGCAGGTTCAGAGGGTCTGCGGCTGGCCCGCACTCTCAGCACCGCCCGCATGACGCGGCTCGGGTGCTCCCCTGTCGTGGCCCCGATGCTAGTGCGCGGCCGAGGAGGCCGACGCGGCGGTCCGGCCCCGGGCCAGGCGGGCCGCCGCATGACCGGCCACCAGCGGCAGGTCGAGGTAGGTCGCGATGCCCGGCTCCGCGGCCACGACGGCCGGGATGGCGCTCACGCAGTGGTTGGCCGTCGAGACGATGCCCGGGTTGCGCATCAGGCCGGCCTCGACGCTCTCGGGCTGCAGGCCGCGGATGACGACGGCGACGCTCGGGTCGCCGGTGACCTCGACCTCGAACCGCTCCCCCTCCGGTCCGAAGACCCACGGCGGGTCGAGGTGCTCCTCGCCCATGAGCCAGTTCACGGTGGCGGTGACGACCGGCTCGCCGTCGACGAGCGCGCGCCAGTGGAAGCGGCGCGCGGCCACCTGCCCCGGCTCGATGTCGCCGATCGGCGACGGGATGGGCGCGGTCGCCACGGCGACCTCCTGGAGCGTCTCGATGCGGGGCTCGGCGTCGAACCCGAGCCGGTCGACGACCATCCGCACCGACGCCTTGAACCCGGCGCCGAGCAGGCCGGCCATCGGGCTGGCCAGCGCCTCCTCGGGCGGGGCGCCGAAGCCCATCACGTGACGCACGACGTCGGGGGCGCCGTAGGTGCGCAGGTCGGAGAACTCCTCGGCGCGCACGTGGGTGATCTCGGCGCTGACCGCGGAGATCATCAGCGGGAAGCGCTCGGTGATGCCGCCGGGGTGGATGCCGGTGCCGTGGAGGGTGCTGCCGCCCGCGGCGCAGGCGGCGGCGATCGCCTCGACGGCGTCGGGCCGCGGGTAGATCCAGCCGACCGGCGTCACGACGTCGATGCCGGCGGCCAGCAGGCGCACCACCTGGGCCTCGTCGGGCACCAGGGGCGCGTAGACGACGCAGTCGGGCGCGAGGGCGAGGACCTCCTCGACGTCGGTGGTGGCGCGCACCCCGATCGGCTCGCGGCCGATCAGCTCGCCGACGTCGCGCCCGTGCTTGGCGGGGCTGTGCACCCAGGCGCCGACGAGCTCGAGGTCGGGGCGCGCGAGGATCCCCTCGATCGCGGCGACGCCGACGCCGCCCGTGGCCCACTGCACGACCCTGATCACCATGGGCGTCAGTGTGGCGGCGCTCACGCCGCGGGGGAAGGCTCCGGAGCGGGCGGGCTCAGCCGGCCTGGCCGTCGGCGTCGGCCAGCGGGGCCAGGCCGTGCGCCATGCCCCACGCGACCGCCTGCGCACGACGGCTGACGTCGATCTTGCGGTAGGCGGTGCGGATGTAGGTCTTCACCGAGTTGATCGAGAGGTAGAGCCGCCCGCCGATCTCGGCGTTGGTGAGGCCCTGGGTGACCAGCGAGAGGATCTCGGCCTCGCGCGGGGTGAGGTCGAAGTCCGAGGGGCTGGAGGCCGCGACCGCCTTGAGCGGACCGCGGTCGACGGGCACCCGCACGCTGAGGATCGCCTCGCCCGCGGCCAGCGCCTCGACGGCCGTGACGAGCTCCTCGACCGGCAGGGCCTTGGAAAGGTGGCCGGCGAAGGAGCCGAAGGAGGCGCCGTCGGAGCGATCGCGCCAGGAGTAGATGACCGCACGGCGCTGGGAGCCGCTGATCAGCCGGCGGAGGACCTCCTGGCTGGCCGGGGTCTGGTGCACCGGCTCGTAGAGGATGACGTCGAGGGAGGCCGGGTCGCGCAGCGCGAGGTCGAGGTCGACGAGGTTCACCCGTCCCGAGAAGGGCCGCAGCACGGACTGAAGTCCTGCTGCAGCCAGCTCGTAGTTGTCCACCAAGGTGGCGCGCACGGGGCGCACGGGGCTCACCCGAAGAAACCTACCGGACGATCAGGCATTTGCCGATCCCACAACGCCCCAGTGGACGTCTGTTCCTCTGCCTCGGGCGACGGACGGGGCCGCTGTGGCTCACGAGGCCCGAGAGAAGAACGAGGCGGCGGGAAGAATCCCGCCGCCTCGTCGCTCACAGTCGGGTAGGCACCCATCGGAGCAGGTTCTCTGAGGATCACCCGGCGCTGGTGAGAGTCACCCGCAGGAGGTGTTCGGCAAGAACGAGGAAGACCATAGCCAGAGGTCGGGCGTCAGGGAAGTCGAACGTTCCAATCTCTTCCTCGACCACCCCTCGGGGTGGCGGCCGGGCCGCAGGCGATCCGGCGTCGTGACCAGCGCGGGGACCCACGCCCGCAGGCGGTTCACCGCGCACTAGCCTGGGCGCGTGGCCAGGATCCTCGTTGCCGACGACGACGAGGACATCCGCGCGCTCATCGAGATGCGCCTGCGCCGCGACGGCCACGAGATCGTGCCGGTCACCGACGGCCAGGCCGCGTGGGACGCCCTGGCGCACGAGGCGTTCGACCTCGCGATCCTCGACAACTCGATGCCGGCGCTCACCGGCGTCGAGGTGGCCGCGCGCTGCCGCGCCGAGCCGAGCCTCGCGGGCCTGCGGATCCTCATGGTCACCGCGTTCGTGCAGGCGCAGGACGTCCAGGAGGGCCTCGCCGCGGGCGCGGACCACTACATGACCAAGCCGTTCAGCCTGCAGGACCTCACCGCGCAGGTGACGGCGCTCCTCGCCTAGCCGCCCGGGCCGGGTCGAGGGCCGGGACTCAGGCCGGCTCGGGGACGTCGACCTCGGCCGAGGGCGGCGGGGTCGGCGCGGCGAGCGCGGCCTCGCGCGTGGGGTGCACGGCGAAGACGCGATCGAGCGCGGTGACCCGCAGCAGGCGCAGCACGGTGGGGTGCGTGGCGACGAGCACCAGACTGCCCTTGAAGGCCCGCGCCTTGCGCCGGGCGGCCACGAGGGCGCCCAGGCCGGAGGAGTCGAGGAAGGAGACGTCGCTGAGGTCGATGACCAGGTGGACGCGCCCCTCGACGATCTGCTCGCCGATCACCGTGCGGAACTCGGCGGTGCTGACGAGATCGACCTCGCCGCGGCACACGACGACGGTGCGACCGTCGGCCTCGAGGACAGAGATCGCGAACATGGGCGAAGGCTATCGGCTCCTGCCGCAGGCGCCTCACCCGTTGGGCGGCGGCTGAGACGTCGACCGGACCGTCGGCTGGTCCGCCGACCGGGCCGTCAGCGGGGCGAGGGGTCGGGGATGGGCGCCACCGGAGCGCGGCCGCGGCCCCGGCCGCCGTAGCGGGCCAGGAGCGCGTCGACCTGCCGCTGCGCAGCGGCCTCGACGAGCCGACGGCCTCCGGGGAGCCGGGCGACGACGCGATGGGCGAGGACGTTGCGCGTCACCGCGACCGCGGTGGCCCACGGGGGACGCAGCGGCAGGCCGAGCTCGCGCATCGAGCGCGAGCCCAGGAAGAGGGTGAGCATGCTCAGCAGCCGCTCGCGCTCGTACGCGCCGCGCAGGGGCGCGAGGACGCCCAGGGGTCGTGGGAGTCCGAAGTCGAGCTCGCGCTGGGCCTCGACGATGGCCCGCGAGAGCAGCGAGCCGGCCTCGGTGACGTCGGCCTGGCTGAGCAGGACGTGGTAGTTCAGCCGGTGGCGCTCGCGCTCGGTGGCCACGAGGAAGTCCTCGTGCACGCCCATCAGCCACCCGACGTAGCGCCACAGGTGCATCACGGCCCGGGACTCCTCGCGACCCACCGGCACCCCGAGGGCGCGGACGCCGAGCAGGAGGACGCCGTCAAAGAGGCCGAGGGTGGCGGCCTGATCGGCGTCGTTGATCGGCAATCCCCACTGCGCGACGTCCCAGCGCTCGCGCAGCTCGCGGTTGACCACGGCGTGCATGACGCGGACGTGGAGGGTGGCGCGCCAGGCCTCGCCGCCGACGTCGAGGGCGCCGGGCTCGCTCAGGCCCGCCGCCCAGGCCTGCGTCTCGGCGAGGCGCTGGCGGGTGCGGTCGCCGGTGAGGCCGCCGGTGGCGACCAGCAGGTCGGTGGGGCCGCCGAACCGGTAGCCGCCGATGAGGGCGAGCTGGAGGAGCACGTCGCCGGCCGCGCGGCCCCAGGAGCGCGAGGCCCGGGCGCCGCGGGCGAGCAGGGCGCGGTCGAGCCAGGGCGGGTCGACGCTGGCGGTCGCGACGAGGGTGCGCAGCGCCGGCGGCGTGGTGTCGTCGACGCCGTGCTCGAGGGCGTGGCGGATCGCCGCGCGGGTGACCCGGCCGGGGTCGTCGGGTCGGGCGCGCATCGCGTCGGCGACGTCCGCGCCGAGCGGGTCGCACGCCAGGTAGGCCGCCCCGATGCGGTCCATGAGCGCCTCGTCGACCTCGGTGACGCCGGCGATCGCCCGCAGGGGACGTCCCATCGCCCGGCCGCGCGCCTCGGCGACACGGTGGCGGCGCGGCGCGGCGGTGGAGAGCGGGGCGGCAGCGGGGGCTGTGGTCATGCCTCGCAGGTTGACACGAGTGTTTGCTCGCATAAAACTCGCGATCCATGACCGCGAGGACGCCTCAGGTGCCGGCGTGAGACGCGAGCCGCGGCAGGCCCGCTCGCGTCAGATGGTCGAGCGGATCGTCGCCGCCGGACGCGCGGTGCTCGTCGACGACGGCTACGACGCCTTCACCACCAACCGCGTCGCCACTCGGGCCGCGATCAGCCCGGGCTCGCTCTACCAGTACTTCTCCGACAAGCAGTCGATCATCGAGGCCGTCACAGACCGCTGGGCCGACGACGTCTCCGAGCGGGTCGCCGCCAGCCTCGTCGATCGGCTCGGACGCCGCGGCCCCACGGCCGTGCACGACGTGCTCGACGCCCTCCTCGCGGCGCTGGAGGCCGACCCCGAGGTGCTGCGGGTGGTCATGACCGAGCTGCCGGCGTCCCGGTTCCGCGAGCGGCGCAGCGCGCTGCGTCGCCGGATCACCGACGTCACCGCCGCCACGCTCGCCGCGCAGCCGGGCATCGACCCGCTCACCCGCGCCTGGGTGCTCGTCGGCGCCGTCGAGGCGCTCGCCACCCAGTGGGTGCTCGAGCCGCCCCCGGCGCGCGGCGCGGAGGAGCGGGCCGATCTCCGCCGTCGCGTGCTGGCGGAGATGACGACGCTCTGCGTGGGCTACCTGGCCGCGCCCACCGTCGACCTCGGCGACGGGGACGGGGACGCAGCACCGGACGCCGCGGTCGAGAACCGGTAGTCGTCGAGGGCGAAGCGCCGGCTGGTCCACATCGTCTCGAGCGTCGGGGAGGCCCGGAAGGGCACGTCACCGTGCTCGTCGAAGTAGTAGCTGCGGGCCTCGCCGCAGCCGCCGGCGTAGAAGACCTGGTGGTCGCGGCGGGCCAGCATCGAGCGCCAGAACCGCTCGTTGGCCTCCGGCGTCACCTCGACGCGGGTGGCGCCGGTGCGCCGCGCCCGCTTCAGGCAGCGCACCACGTGGGCCATCTGCGTCTCGATGAGGTTGAAGTACGACGAGCCGTTGTAGCCGTAGGGCCCCAGCACCGTGAACAGGTTCGGGAAGCCGGGCACCGAGACGCCCTGGTAGGCCTGGAACCGATGCTCGGCCCACCACTCCTCGAGCTCGACGCCACCCGCGCCGCGCACGGCGAAGGTCGGCATGTTGCCGCGCTCGAAGACCTGGAAGCCCGTGGCGAGGACGAGCACGTCGACCTCGTGCTCGACGCCGTCGGCGGTGCGCACGCCGGTGGGGGTGATCGCCTCGATGCCGGAGGTCTCCAGGTGCACGTTGTCGCGGTTGAAGGCCTGCAGGTAGGCGTTGGAGAAGCTCGGCCGCTTGCAGCCCAGCGCGTAGCGCGGCGTCAGGCGGTCGCGGGTCTCGGGATCGCGGACGACGCGGCGCAGGTGCGCGCGTCCGAGCCGCTCTCCGACGGCCGCCGTCGGCACCAGGCCGTGGAAGTGCGCGGCCAGCGGGAAGGTGACCTCGACGAACGCCTGGCTGGCCAGGCGGGCGGCCCGGCGGGCGCCCGGCGCGCGCAGCGCCAGGCGGGCCGGCGCGGCCAGCGGGAGGTCCGGCTTGGGCAGGCACCAGATGGGCGTGCGCTGGAAGACGGTGAGCTCGGCGACGTCGGGCGCGATCGCCGGGATCACCTGCACCGCGGAGGCGCCGGTGCCGATGACGGCCACGCGACGCCCGGCGAGGTCGACGTCGTGGTCCCACCGCGCGGTGTGCATGGTGGTGCCGGCGAAGTCCTCCAGGCCCGGGATGGCCGGCGGCTTGGGCTGGGTGAGCACGCCCGTGGCGCCCACGACGTGGCGCGCGGTGACCTGCGAGCCGTCGGCGAGGCTGAGCGTCCAGCGGTCGTGGAGGTCGTCGAAGTCGGCCCGCTCGACGGCCGCGTTCAGCCGGATGCGGCGGCGCACGTCGTAGGCGTCGACGCAGTGCTCGGCGTAGGCCTTGAGCTCCTGGCCCGGCGCGTAGACCCGCGACCAGCCGGTGCGCTGCTCGAAGGAGAACTGGTAGCTGAAGGAGGGGATGTCGACCGCGACGCCGGGGTAGGTGTTCCAGTGCCAGGCGCCGCCCACGCCGTCGCCGGCCTCGAGCACGATGTAGTCGCCGAAGCCGGCGCGGTCGAGCAGGATCGCGGCGCCGATGCCGGAGAAGCCGCCGCCGATGATGGCGACCTCATGGTCGACGCCGTGCTCGGGCTGCTCGGGCTGCTCGGGCCGCTCGGCGGACGGGGCGGGACGGGCGCTCATGCGGGCTCCTCGGGGATCGGGCTCGCTGCCGGGGCCAGGCTCGCACGCATCCGCGAGCCCGGGGTGAGGACGACCACGTCGACGTGGTGCTCGATGCCCTCGGCGCTGCGCACGCCCTGCGGCACCAGCGCGTAGACGGGCCAGGCCACCAGCGTGCAGCGCGGGTCGGCGAGCGCGTCGAGGAAGGCGAGGTCGGCGCCGGGCCGGCGATGGCCGTGACGGTCGGGGGTGAGCAGACGACGGATCCACGGGTCGGCGACGTGGCGGCGCAGGTGCGCCCGGGCGACCGGACGCGTCAGCAGCCGGTCGAGGGCGGGCGCGCGGCCCAGCCGGGCCAGCGTCGCGCCCACGGCCGAGCCGACGAGGCCGTCGGGCGCCGGCAGCAGCCAGTCCGGCTCCTCCTGGAAGACCTTCACCGCGGCCGCGCTGCGCAGCACGGCGGCGGTGACCAGCGCGGCCTCGCGGCCCGGACCGATCACCGCGACACGACGGCCGCTGAGGTCGAGGCGACGCCAGCCGTCGTCGAGCACGAGGGCCCCGGCGAAGCCGCCGGACGGCGTCGCGACCCGGGGACGACGACCCGGCCGCGAGGCCGTGCGTCCGGGCCGGGACGGACGCGCCGCGGGCTCGGCGCTCACGAGGCCACCGGCTCGTGGGTGAGCTCCTCGGTCCAGCTCTGGGGCTTGCCCAGCAGGCGCGCGGGCACGAACGACGTCGCCTTCACCAGCGGGTCGGCGAGCAGGCGGTGGTAGGGCGAGCTGCGGTCGACGATCATCGCGGCCTGCGCCTTGAGCACGTGGAAGGCCGGGATGCGGTGGGTGTGCGGACCGCGTCCGCCGATCGAGCCGAAGCGCTTGACCGCGTGGTAGAGCCGCTGCTCGGGCAGGCCCATCGCCACGATGTTGTCGCGCATCTTGTTGATGAGCGGGACGAACACGATGATCAGGCCGAGCACCACCTGCGGCTTGAGGTTGCCCAGGCTCTCGATGAGCAGCGTGTGCAGGGGCCCGGCGCCGATGAGGTCGAGCACCTGGAAGTCGACGGCGATGTGGCGGGCCTCGTCGGAGTTGATGTGCCGGAAGACGTCGTGGCAGATGGGATCCTGCACCTCGTCGAGCAGGAACTTCACCAGCGCGCCGTCCAGCGCGCACTCCAGCAGCGGGATCAGCGTCGCCAGGCCCGAGAGCGGCAGGGAGTCGCCGAAGTCGTCGAGGGTCTTGATGGCCAGCCGCACGTTGATGTTCGGCTCGGGCACCGAGCCGTCCTCGTCGAGCATCCCCCAGCGCCTCATCAGCGCGAGCTCGGCGTTGGCGTGCTTCTGCTCCTCGGCGTGGAAGTAGCGGTAGATCTCGGCGATCGTCGGCGTCGGGGCCTTCGTGGCCAGGGAGGCGAAGCCGCGGGCGCCGACGTGCTCGATCCACACCAGGTCGGCCATGAACGGGGTCATCTTCGCGCGCAGCTCGTCGGTCATCGTCTCGGCGCCGGGGGCGTCCCAGTCGATGTCGGCGAGCGACCACTGCTTGTCCTTGATCGTCTGCAGCATCGCCTCGAAGTCGTAGGCGGCGCCGCCCTCGCGGGCCTCGTCGCGGGTGCGGGTGGTCATCGGGTCTCCTCCGGGGTGGGCGCGAGCCGGCCGAGCAGGCCGGAGACGCGGGTGTAGGTGACGGGCAGGTGGCGCTTGGCGTGCCAGAGGGCACGGGCGTCGAGCTGCGGGACGACGTAGAGCCGGCCGCAATCGTGGGCGTCGAGGGTGGTGCGGGCGACCCGCTCGGCGGAGAAGCCGACGACGCGGGCCAGGCGCGCGGCGAGGTCGGCGGCGCGGGAGTCGATGAGCTCGCCGTCGAAGATGCCGGTGCGCACGAAGGTGGGGCAGAGCACCGTGACGGCGACGCCGGAGCCGGAGAGCTCGGCGGCCAGCGTCTCCGAGAGGCTGACGACGCCGGCCTTGGAGACGTTGTAGGCCGCCATCCGCGGCGCGGCGGTGAAGCCGGCCGCCGAGGCGACGTTGACGATGCCGCCGCGTCCGGCCTCGCGCAGCCGGGGCGCGAAGACGTGACAGCCGTGGATGACGCCCCAGAGGTTGACGCCCAGCGTGCGCTCCCAGTCCTCGAACGGGGTGTCGCCGACCAGACGGCCGCCGGCGCCGATGCCGGCGTTGTTGCACACCAGCGTCGGCGCGCCGCCGTGCCAGGCCGCGGCCTGTGCGGCGAGGTCCTCGACCTCGGGCAGCGAGGAGACGTCGCAGGCGACGGCGAGCGCCTGCCCGCCACGGGCCTCGACGAGCGCGGCGGTCTCCTTGGCGGTGGCCTCGTGGAGGTCGGCGCAGACCACCCGGCCGCCGCGGTCGGCGAGCTCGAGGGCCAGCGCGCGTCCGATGCCGCTGCCGGCCCCGGTGACGACGGCGTCGGCACGACGCGTCCGGCGGGCCATCAGGCGCCCTCGGCCAGCGCGACGGGGGCGACCGGTGCAGCGTCGAACGCTGCCACTCCGGCGTGCTCGACGACGAACCGGGCGCCGTCCTCGAGCGCGCGCCGCGCCTCGGGCAGCACCCCGGCGAAGGCCTGGAAGACGTGCATCTGGCCGGGCCAGACGTCGAGCCGGACGTCGACGCCCGCTCCGCTCAGCCGGCGAGCGCACTCGACGGCGTCGGCGGCCAGCATCTCCGCGCCGCCCGCTTGGACGAGCACGGGCGGGAAGTCGGGGCCAGCGTCGGCCAGCGGAAGACGCAGCCGCGGGTGGGCGGGGTCGGCGCCCCCGGCGTAGAGGCCGACGAGGCGGGCGGCGGCCGCGGCGCTGATCATCGGGTCGGGCTGCACGCGCTCGCGGCGCGCGGCCAGGCCGAAGGAGAGGTCGAGCACGGGCGAGAGCAGCCAGAGGGCGGTCGGCCCCGGCCGTCCCTCGGCCTGCAGGGCCAGCGCGAGGTCGAGCGCGAGGTGGCCGCCCGCGGAGTCGCCGGCCACGACGATGCGCTCGTGCCCCTCGGCGCGCAGGTGGTCCCAGGCGGCGCGGACGTCGTCTGCGGCGGCCGGGAAGCGGTGACGCGGCGCGAGGCGGTAGTCGACGGCGAGCACCGGCAGGCCGGTGAGCGCCGCGATCCGCGAGGTGATCCCGCGGTGGGTGCGGGCGGAGCAGATCGCGAAGCCCGAGCCGTGCAGGTAGAGCACGACGGCGGGCGGCGTCGTGCCGGCCGCGGCGACCGCGCGCACCCACTCGCCGCGGACCTCGGGCTCGTCGGGGTGGGCGCGGGGTGCCGGCCGCAGCGGCTCGACGCGGGTGCCGCGCAGCACCGGGCCGAGGGCGGCCAGACCGCCGGCGGCGATGCGGCGCGAGAGGAGCACCCCGGCGCGGGAGGACGGGAGGGACACCGCGAGGGGCCGCAGCGTCGTGGCGGTGGCGGTGGCGAGGACCCGGCTGCGGTGCGACGGACGTCGTCGTCGGTCGATCTGGGGGCGCATGCCCTCAGAATGTGATCTGATGGCACCTGCCGTCAATAGGCGGCGTGGAAGGATGTGGCCCGTGACCACCTCGACCGCCCGGCGCCGCTACGGCGGCAAGAGCGCCGAGGAGCGACGCGCCGAGCGACGCGAGACCCTGCTCGGCGCGGGTCGGGAGATCTGGCTCGAGCAGGGCTGGGCCGCGGTCACCATGCGCGGCGTCTGCGCGCGGGCCGGGCTCACCGACCGCTACTTCTACGAGAGCTTCCGCGACCGCGACGACCTCCTCGGCGTGCTCTTCGACCGCGTCCGCGACGCCACCCTCGACCGCATGGGCGCGGCGATCCTCGCCGTCGTCGACCAGCCGCCGCTGGTGCACGTGCGCGCCGCGATGGCCGCGATCCTCCACGAGCTCACCGACGACCCCGCCCCGGCGCAGATCCTCTTCGGCGACCACGCCGGCAGCGCCGTCCTCGAGCAGCGGCGCCGCGAGGCGATCGCGCTGGCCACCGAGCTGATGATCGAGCTGGCCCGGCCCTACCTGCGCAGCGGCGTCGACGAGCGCTCGCTGCGCATCAACACCCTGCTCGGCATCGGCGGCTTCGTCGAGGTCGTGCTCGCCTGGCGCAACAGCACCCTCGACATCACCCTCGACGATCTCCTCGAGCAGCTCGACGGCGTCGCGGCCTCGCTGGCGGCGCGCTTCCTCGAGTGAGCCCCCGCCGCCGGTCACCCCGGAGGGCTAGAGTCGGCTCACTCGTCCCCCACCCGAGGAGCCTCCCGTGGCGACCCCCACCCGCCGCGACCACTTCGTGCAGGCCGCCGTCGAGCTGATCACCGAGCAGGGCGCCGCCGCGCTCAAGGTCGGCCCCCTGTGCCAGCGCCTCGGCGTCACGACCGGCTCGTTCTACCACCACTTCGACGGCCTCGGCGCGCTCGTCGAGGCCGTGCTGGCGGCCTGGGAGGAGGCCAGCACGCGGGTCGTCGGCGAGGCCGTCGCCCGGATCGCGGAGGCCGACGACGCCATCGCCGTGCTCAAGCACACCTCGATCACCCTGCCCCACGCCTTCGAGGCCCGCGTGCGGGCGTGGGCGCTGCGCGACCCGGAGGTCGCCG
Source organism: Nocardioides sp. B129/18 (assembly GCF_055282735.1). Classification (NCBI taxonomy): domain Bacteria; kingdom Bacillati; phylum Actinomycetota; class Actinomycetes; order Propionibacteriales; family Nocardioidaceae; genus Nocardioides; species Nocardioides sp. B129/18. Next base: position 19,024 of record NZ_JBUZJI010000017.1, read on the forward strand.
CGGTGCAGACCCGCGTCGACGCCGAGCGGGTGGCCGTCCTCACCCACGCCATCGGCGCGATGGTCGGACCCGACGACGCCGCCGACCTCGCCGTCCTCGGCATGACGATCCTCGTCGGCTTCCAGCAGGCGCGCGACACCGCCGACTCCGCCGAGCTCGCGCGGCTGATGGAGCACTACGAGCGGATGATCTACGCCGCGCGGGAGCGCCCGGAGTCGGCCTGACCGTCACATGCTCAGGGCGGCGGCAGGACGGGGAGGTAGGGGGCGAGGTCGGCGCGCTCCCCGCTGGCGCGCACTGCGCGCGACTCCTCCGCCTCGGCCCAGGAGATCTCGCCCGCGGCGAGGGCGATGAGGGTGGCCGCGTCGGTCTCGACGACGGCCGGCGGGGTGCCGCGGGTGTGCCGCACGCCCTCGATGATCTGGACGGCGGCGAACGGGGGCACGCGCACCTCGACCGAGCGGCCGGGGGCGCGGGTCTCGAGCACGGCGAGCACGTGCTTGACCAGCAGCTTGAGGTCGGCGCGCTCGGCGGCGCCGGCGCGGTGCCGGGCGAGGGCGGCCGCGACGTCGGCCGGGTCGGCGGGACGCAGACGGGCCGGCATCAGGCGTCGCCCAGGGTCGGGCGCGGCAGCAGCATCGTCAGCAGGACGTAGGTGAGCGCTGCCTCGCCGTCCCCGCCCTCCCCTCCGGCCCGGCCCTGCTCGCGCCAGCGGTCGACGAGCTCGGTGAGCTCGGCACGCATGGCGCGGGCCTGCTCGGGGGTGAGCAGCAGGCGGTCGTCGCTGCTGGAGCGGTGGACGCCGGCCAGCGCCCAGGCGGCGTCGGCCGGGGCGTAGGCGAGGTCGACGAGGCGGTGCGCCTCGGCCGCGGCCGCACCGAGGTAGACCCGCGCTGCGGCGGCTCCCCCGGGCTCGGCGTCCATGCTGCCGGTGTCGACCTCCAGACCCCCGCCGGTCGCGCGCCAGACGCGGTCGCGCCGGTCGCGGGCGGCCTCGGCGTCCTCCTCGACCAGGCCGTACTTCGCGAGCTGGCGCAGGTGGAAGGAGGCCTGGTTGGCCGGGATGCCCAGGCGCGCCGCGACGTCGGCCGCGCGCAGGGAGCCGACCGCCTCGAGCTCGCCGAGGATCTGGTTGCGCACGGGGTGCGCGATGGCGCGCAGGATCCGGACGTCGTCGACGGGGGTGGCCACGCGCGCACCCTACCGGGATGCGCATGACTCAGTGCGCAACACATATTGCGCAATAGATGTTGCGCACCGTAGCGTGCGGGACATGCGCGACTTCCGGATCCTCTGGATCAGCCAGACCGTCAACGAGCTCGGCTCGCGGATGAGCACGTTCGTCTACCCGCTCCTCGGCTACGCGCTCACCGGCTCGGTGGCGCTGGCCGCGCTCGTCGAGGCCGTCCACCTGCTCGGCCTCGTGGCCTGCCTGCTGCCGGCGGGCGTGCTGGCCGACCGCGTCGACCGCGGCCGGCTCATGCGCGGCGCGGCCCTCCTCGGCGCACTCGCCTACGGGGCCGCGGCGCTGGCCGGGATCCTCGGCGTGCTCACCTTCCCCCAGCTGCTGCTGACGGCACTGGCCTCCGGCGTGGCCGCGGGCCTGCTCTCGCCCGCGGAGACCTCCGCGGTCCGCGCCGTCGTCCCGGCCGAGCGGCTGCCGTGGGCGCTGAGCCTCAACCAGGGCCGCCAGCACGTCGCCGGCCTGGTCGGCGCGCCGATCGGCGGCGTCCTCTACTCCCTCACCCGCTGGCTGCCGCTGCTCGCCGACGCGCTCTCCTACCTCGCCGCCTGCCTGCTGCTGCGGGGCCTGCGGGCCGACCTCTCGGCCCCCACCCCGACCGGCCGGTCCGCGCGCGCCGACCTGCGCGAGGGGCTGGTCTACCTCGCGCGGCACCCGCTGTTCCGCCTGCTCTCGGGCTGGTCGTGCCTCACGAACCTGACGATGAACTGCCTGTTCCTGCTCGTGGTGCTGCGGCTGGTCGAGGACGGCGTGCCGCCCCTGCACATCGGCCTCATCGAGACGGCCTCCGCCGTCGCGGGCGTCCTGGGCGCCCTGCTGGCACCGCGCCTGATCGCCCGCACGCGGACCGGCCGGCTCACGATCGCGATCGCCTGGAGCCCGCTGCCGCTGGCCGTGCCGATGGCGATCTGGCCGCACCCGGCCGTCATCGCGCTGGCCGTCATGGGCGTGCTGGCGCTCAACCCGGCGGGCAACGCCGGCATGGGCAGCTACCGCCTCACCGTCACGCCGCCGGAGATGGTCGGCCGGCTCCAGTCCTCGACGCAGTTCGTCTCGATGCTCTCGCTGCCCCTCGCCCCGGCGCTGGCGGGACTGCTGCTGCACACCCTCGGCGGCACGGGCGGCACCCTGGCCGCCGCGGCGGCGTGCGGCGTCAGCGCCCTGGTGCCGACGCTGAGCCGGCAGGTGTGGGCCGTGCCGCGGCCCGACCAGTGGCCGGGGCGGACCGCACGGCGGGCGAACTCAGCCGGCGAGGATGCCGTCGAGGATCTGGAGGGTGCGCTTCCAGGCCGCGGAGCCGGTGTCGATGACGACGAAGTGGTCGCCGTCGACGCGCACGAGCTCGGCGGTGGCGCCGGCGGCGGTGGCCGCGCGGACGTACGCCTCCGACTGGCTGATCGGGACGGTGGCGTCCTCGTTCCCGTGCACGCACCAGACGGGGACCTTCAGCGGGACCATCGCGGTCGGATCGACGTCGGCGTCGGCCGGGCCGTAGGGGTGGCCGAGGAAGGCGTCGACCGCCCCTGAGCCGAGGTTCTCCTGGGCGGCCGTGGCGAGGTCGACGACGCCGGCCTGCGAGATCACGTGCGTCAGGACGCCGCCGGCGCCGGCCCAGGTGACGAGGTGGCCGCCCGCGGAGTGGCCGATGCCGACGATCGTCTCGACGCCGAGGTCGAGGTCGGCGGTCTTCGCCAGCGCGGCCGTGACGTCGTCGAGCGTGGCGGGCACGCCGCCGCCGTTGCCGACCCGGCGGTACTCGATGTTCCACGCCGCCCAGCCGCGGGAGACCAGCGAGCGGGCCAGCGGGGTGCCGAGGTCGAGCCCGTACTGCGCGCGCCAGAACCCGCCGTGGACGATGACGGCCAGGCCCACCGGGTCGGAGTCGGGCAGGTGCAGCTCGCCGAACTGGCTGGGGTCGTCGCCGTAGGTGATGCGGCGGGGCTTCTGTCCATCGGGCATGGCGTCGGAGTCCTCCGGGTCCGAGCCGAGGCCGCAGGCGGCCAGCAGCCCGGCGAGGGCCGGGACGGCGAGCAGGCTGCGTCGGCGCATGGGGTGAGCGGTCGCGATCAGGCGAGGGCGGCGGGCAGCGTCGCCATCCAGCGCGAGCGGATCTCCAGCAACGGGGTCGAGAACAGGTCGCCGTCGACACCGGAGACCACCAGGGAGTCGCCGCCGGTGGTGCCGACGACGGCGGCCGGGACGCCGTGACGCTCGGCGGCCGCGAGCACGGCGTCGGCGTCGCGGGTGGAGACCAGCACGCGGCCGGCCGACTCCGCGAACAGCGCGAGGAAGGCGTCGCCGCCGGCCACGCCGGAGAGGTCGACGGTGGCGCCGACCATGTGCCGCAGCCCGGCCTCGGCGAGGGTCTGCGCGAGACCGCCGTCGGAGAGGTCGTGGGCGGCGGTGAGCAGGCCCTGCTGGGGCCCGGCCTCGCGCAGCAGCTCCGCGAGGGCCTTCTCGGCGGCGAGGTCGACGCGCGGCGGCAGGCCGCCGAGGTGGCCGTGGACGACGTGGGCCCACTCCGAGCCCGACAGCTCCTCGCGGGTCTCGCCGAGCAGGACGAGGGTCTCCCCCGCCTCGCTCCACGCCGACGGGGTGCGGCGGGTGACGTCGTCGATGACGCCGAGCACGGCGACGACCGGCGTCGGGAGGATCGCGGTCTCGCCGGTCTGGTTGTACAGCGAGACGTTGCCGCCGGTGACCGGGACGCCGAGCTCGAGGCAGCCGTCCTTGAGGCCGCGACAGGCCTCGGAGAACTGCCACATGACGGCGGGGTCCTCCGGCGAGCCGAAGTTGAGGCAGTCGGAGATGGCCAGCGGCAGGGCGCCGCCGGTGGCGACGTTGCGGTAGGACTCCGCGAGCGCCAGACGGGCGCCGGCGTAGGGGTCGAGCCGCGCGAAGCGGCCGTTGCAGTCGGTGGAGATCGCGACGCCGAGGTTGGTGTCCTCGTCGATGCGGATCATGCCGGAGTCGCTGGGCTGGGAGAGCACCGTGTTGCCGCGCACGTAGCGGTCGTACTGGTCGGTGATCCAGGACTTGTCGCACAGGTTCGGCGAGGCGACGAGCGTCAGCAGGGTCTGCTCGAGCTCGGCGCCGGAGGCCGGACGCGGCAGCGCCTCGGCCCCGTCGGCCTGCAGGACGTCCTGGGAGTCCGGGCGGGCGAAGGGCCGGTGGTAGGTGGGGCCGTCGTGGGCCACCGAGCGGGGCGGGACGTCGACGACGCGCTCGCCGTGCCAGTCGATCTCGAGGCGGCCGGTGTCGGTGACCTCGCCGATGACGACGGCGTCGACCTCCCACTTGGCGCAGATGGCCAGGAACGCGGCGACGTCGTCGGGCTCGACGACCGCCATCATCCGCTCCTGGCTCTCGCTCATGAGGATCTCCTCCGGCGCCAGGGTGGAGTCGCGCAGCGGGACGCGGTCGAGCTCGACGCGCATGCCGCCGTCGCCGGCCGACGCCAGCTCCGAGGTGGCGCAGGAGAGCCCCGCGCCGCCGAGGTCCTGGATGCCGGCGACGAGGCCCGCGGCGAAGATCTCGAGGGTGCACTCGATGAGCAGCTTCTCCATGAACGGGTCGCCGACCTGCACCGACGGACGCTTGGCCGGGCCGTCCTCGGAGAAGGTCTCCGAGGCGAGCACCGAGACGCCGCCGATGCCGTCGCCGCCGGTCTTGGCGCCGTAGAGGATCACCTGGTTGCCGACGCCGCTGGCCTTGGCCAGGTGGAGGTCCTCGTGGCGCAGGACGCCGACGCACAGGGCGTTGACGAGCGGGTTGCCGAGGTAGGTGGGGTCGAAGACGGCCTCGCCGCCGATGTTGGGCAGGCCGAGGCAGTTGCCGTAGCCGCCGACGCCGGCGACGATCCCGGGCAGCACGCGGTGGGTGTCGGGGGCGTCGAGCGGACCGAAGCGGAGGGGGTCCATGACCGCCACCGGGCGCGCGCCCATCGCGATGATGTCGCGGACGATGCCGCCGACGCCGGTGGCGGCGCCCTGGTACGGCTCGACGTAGCTGGGGTGGTTGTGCGACTCCACCTTGAAGCTCACGGCGTAGCCCTGGCCGACGTCGATGACGCCGGCGTTCTCGCCGATGCCGGCCAGCATCGGGCCGATCGGGGTCTCCTGCGGGATCTCGGAGAACTGCTTGAGGTGCACCTTGGAGGACTTGTAGGAGCAGTGCTCGCTCCACATGACCGAGTACATCGCGAGCTCGGAGCTCGTGGGCCGGCGCCCGAGGATCTCGCGGATCCGCTCGTACTCGTCGGCCTTGAGGCCGAGATCGGCCCAGGGCTGCTCGCGGTCGGGATCGGTGGCGGCGACGGCGACGGTGTCCAGCACGGCGTCAATCTACCGGCGGCACGGCCCGGGGCGGCACCCGGGCGCCGACCGCGGACGCCGGCGCGCGCTCGCGCCGGGATCAGGCGCGCAGCAGGCCGTCGGCGACGACCTCGAGCAGCGGCGCGACGGTGGCGGCGTCGAGGTCGCCGTTGTCGGCGACGGTGGCCACGCCGCCGACGAGCCGCGCGGCGTGGACGGTGTCGACGTCCTCGCGCAGCGCGCCCTCGGCGCGCAGCCGCTCCATGACCTGCTCGAAGGCGCCGGTGAGCACCTCGCACTTGGTGCGGATCGGGGAGTCGGGGTCGCCGATGGCGGAGGTGATCTTGGCCGGGCCGCCCTTGTGGAGGCTGATCAGGCCGACGTAGGCGTCGAACCAGCGCAGCAGCAGCTCGCGGGGCGGGCCCTCGAAGGCGAGGGTCTTCTCGGTGGTCTCGTCGACGCGCTCGACCCAGCTCTGCATGATCGCGTCGAGCAGGGCGTCGCGGTTCGGGAAGTGCCGGTAGAGCGTGCCCGCGCCGACGCCGGCGCGCTTGGCGATCTCGTCGAGGGAGGCGTCGTAGCCCTGCTCGCGGAACACCTCGCGGGCGGTGTCGATGATCCGCGTCCGGTTGCGCTGTGCGTCGGCACGCATGAGGGGTCCCTCCAGGGCACTTGCTAAACGGAGACTGTCTCCGTATCGTTCTTCTCGATGCGGAGAACTTCTCCGCTTCACCCTCAGTCTACGTCGGCCCACCCGGCCAGAACAGGACACCCCTCGCATGTCTGCTCACACCCGCGACCTCCCGGTCGACCTGCCCGAGGGCGCCACCCGCGCCGCCGCGGGCATCGCGGTCGTGCTCGTCGCCCAGCTCATGCTGGTGCTCGACGCCACCGTCGTGAACGTCGCGCTGCCCCACATCGGCACCGACCTCGGCTTCGGCCCCGCGTCCCTCTCCTGGGTCCTCAACGCCTACACCCTCGCCTTCGGCGGCCTGCTGCTCCTCGGCGGGCGCCTCGGCGACGTCCTCGGCCGCCGCCGGCTCTTCACCCTCGGCCTCGCGGTCTTCACCCTGTCCTCCCTGCTCGGCGGGCTCGCGCAGTCGCCCGACCAGCTGATCGCCGCCCGCGCCGCCCAGGGCGTCGGCGCCGCCCTCGCGGCCCCGAGCGTCCTGGCCCTGCTCACCACCAGCGCCCCCGACGACGCCGCCCGGGCGCGCGCCTTCGCCCTCTTCGCCGCGGTCTCCTCCGGCGGAGCCTCGCTCGGGCTGCTGCTCGGCGGCGTCGTCACCGACCTCGGCTCGTGGCGCTGGACGATGTTCATCAACGTGCCCATCGGCCTCGCCGTGCTCGCCCTCGTCGGCGTCGTCGTCAGCGAGACCCCCCGCCGCCCGGGCCGCTTCGACGTCGTCGGCGCCACCAGCGCCACCCTCGGCGCCGTGGCCCTCGTCTGGTCGCTCATCGGCGCCCCCGAGCACGGCTGGGGCTCGGCCCGCACCCTCGGCGGCCTCGCGGTCGGCGCGGTGCTGCTGCTCGTGCTGGCCCGCACCGAGACCCGCATCGCCCACCCGATCATCCAGCCGGCGCTGCTGCGCGACCCGCGGCGCGTCGCCGCCCTGGCGATGATGGCGATGCTCATGGCCGGCCAGCTGGCGGTGTTCTTCCTCGTCGTGCAGTTCGACGAGGGCGTGCTCGGGCTCGGCCCGGTCGAGACCGGCCTGGCGTTCCTGCCGCTGAGCCTCTCGATCTTCACCGTCAGCCGGATCACCCCGCGCCTGGTGGCGCGCTTCGGCGCGGCGCCGCTGATGCTGCTGGGCAGCCTCTCGGTGACCACGAGCTACGTGCTGCTCAGTCGCCTCGACGTCGGCTCCACCTATGCGGCGGCCGTGCTGCTGCCGATGGTGCTCAACGGCCTCGGCGCGGGCCTGATGTTCATGCCGATCACCACCACGGTGCTGATCGGCGTGGAGCCCGAGCACGCCGGCGCCGCCTCCGGCCTGCTGCAGACCATGCAGCAGCTCGGCGGTGCCATCGGCGTCGCGGCGATCGTGTCGGTGTACGCCGCCGGCGCCCGACCCGGCGAGATCGTGCCCGGTCTGTCCGGCGCGTTCCTGGTGGCCGCGAGCCTCGGCGGGCTCGCCGTGCTGGCCGCCCTGGCCCTGGTGCTGCGCGAGCGCCGCGCCCGCGTCGGCGCGCTCGCTCCGGAGCCGATCGCCGCGGAGGCCGAGCTGGCGGTCGAGGCGGCCTGAGGGCCCGCTGACCTGCACGAACCCCGCCCCGACACCGGACGCCGGAACTACAGCCTTGTAGTTCCGGCGTCTGGCTGTGACGGGTGTGACTCGTGTGATCAGATGCCCGCATGCGTGCTCGGAACACCCTCGTCCGCCGGCTCTCCGGCCTGCTCGTCGTCGGCCTCCTCGGGGTCGGCGCGCTGAGCGTCGCCGGCGTCGACGGCGTCGTCGGGACCTCGGACGCCACCGCCCTGGCCGCCGCCCGCACCAACCCGGTGACGCCCGGCAGCCTCACCGGCTACGGCTTCGACCAGTGCCTCACCCCGAGCCAGAAGGCCATGGACGCCTGGTGGGCCTCCTCGCCGTTCACCGCCGTCGGCGTCTACGTCTCGGGCAACTCCCGCGCCTGCCGCAGCCAGCCGAACCTGACGCCGGCCTGGGTCTCCACCCAGCTGGCCCGCGGCTGGCGCATCCTCGCCATCACCCTCGGCCCGCAGGCCTCCTGCGCGTCGCGGTTCCCGCGCTACTCCGACGACCCGACGATCATCGCGACGAAGGGCACCGGCTCGCCTTACGCGAAGGCTCGCGCCCAGGGCATCGCGGAGGCGTCCAAGGCGGTCAAGGCGGCGCAGGCGCTGGGCATCGTCCCCGGCAGCACCCTCTGGTACGACCTCGAGGCCTTCGACACCACCCAGACCGCCTGCCGCGAGTCGGCCCTGCGCTTCCTCGGCGGCTGGACCGACCGGCTCCACGCCCTCGACTACGTCTCGGGCTTCTACTCCTCGGCCGGCTCGGGCATCAAGATGCTCGACGACGTCCGCGCGAACCGCCCCGGCCTCATCACCCTGCCCGACCAGCTCTGGGTGGCCCGCTGGGACGGCGCGGCCAACAGCAGCGTCGAGCGCACCTACCTGCGCAGCGACGGCTGGACGCCGCGCAAGCGCGTCAAGCAGTACCAGGGCGGCCACGACGAGACCTGGGGCGGCGTGCGGATCAACATCGACCGCAACTGGCTCGACCTCGGCCGCGGCGCCCGCGCCGCCGCCGAGCGTGCGCACTGCGGCGGCACCCGCATCGACTTCGACGACTACCCGACCCTGACGCCGCCCACCACCGCCTCCGACGGCACCACGACCGCGCCGTCCCCGACCCGCATGCGCGCCGCGCAGTGCCTGCTCAGCGAGGCCGGGCTCTACAAGGCCAGCCTCAACGGCCGCTGGTCGGCGACGTTCACCAAGGCGCTCAACGCCTGGCAGCGCTCGGTCGGCCACCGCTCGCAGGCGGTGCTGACCCGCGAGGACCAGATGGCGCTGCTCTCCCGCGGCACCCAGCGGCTGCTCAAGGTCGGCAGCGGCAGCGCGGCCGTGCGACGCGTGCAGCGGGCGCTCAACGCGTCGAGCTCGACGATCAGCCTGCCGATCACCGGCGTCCTCGACCAGACCACCGAGACGGCGCTCAAGGCCTACCAGAAGCGGATCGGCGCCAAGCAGAGCGGCATCGTCACCCCGGCGATGTGGCGGGTCCTGCAGAAGGGCCAGCGCGGCTGAGCCGACCGGACCACCCTCCAGGGGAGCAGCAGACGGGCGGCGTCCATGCGGACGCCGCCCGTTCTGTGTGCTGCGGTCTGCCTGCCGCGGTGCGGTGCGGAGGCTACTTCTGGAACGGCGGACCGACGACGAGCGCGACGGCGGTGAGCACCGCCACCGCGACGACGCCGACGACGACGCCGCGCACCGGGTGCCGCAGCAGCCACGCGGCGAGCCGCTCGGGGGCCGAGGCGGGCGCCTCGGCGAGCAGCCGCCACGACGCGGCCAGGTGGCCCAGGCGCTCGGAGCGGCGGTCGAACCAGATCGTGACGAACGGCGGGATCGAGGACGCCAGGCCGAGCACGAGCCGGCCCGCGGGCCAGCGCTGGTCGATGGCCACGAGCACCGTGGAGAGGCAGAAGCCGATGAACACGACGCCGTGCACCATGCCGAAGACGCGCACGCCCAGGTCGGTGACGCCGGAGTACTTCAGCACCATGCCGGTGAGCAGCAGCGCCCAGGTGATGGCCTCGGCGGTGGCGATGCGACGGAACCACACCAGCGGGCCGGGCAGCGTCCGCGCGGCCGAGGTGGTCTCGGTGCCGGCGGTCACGACAGCACCGACTCCGCGAGACCGGCGAAGAACGCCAGGCCGTCGGTGCCCGAGCCGGTGAGCTCCTCGACGGAGTGCTCGGGGTGCGGCATCAGGCCGACGACGTTGCCGCGGGCGTTGCGGATGCCGGCGATGTCGCGCATCGAGCCGTTCGGGTTGACCTCGAGGTAGCGCGCCACGACCTGGCCCTCGCCCTCGAGGCGGTCCAGCGTCTCGGCGTCGGCGACGAAGCCGCCCTCGCCGTTCTTCAGGACGATCGTGATCTCCTGGCCCTGCTCGTAGCCGCGGGTCCAGGGGGTGTCGGTGCTCTCGATGCGCAGCCGCTGGTCGCGGCACACGAAGTGCCGGTGGTCGTTGCGGATGAGCGCGCCGGGCAGCAGGTGGGACTCGCAGAGGATCTGGAAGCCGTTGCAGATGCCGAGCACCGGCATGCCGCGCTCGGCGGCGGCGATGACCTCGGTCATGACCGGGCTGAACCGCGAGATCGCACCGCAGCGCAGGTAGTCGCCGTAGGAGAAGCCGCCGGGGAGCACCACGGCGTCGACGCCGCGCAGGTCGTGGTCGCCGTGCCACAGCGCCACGGCCTCGTGCCCGCCGAGGCGGACGGCCCGACGGGCGTCGACGTCGTCGAGCGAGCCCGGGAAGGTGACGACGCCGACCTTCACTGCTCGACCCGCACGCGGTAGCTCTCGATGACCGGGTTCGAGAGCAGGGTCTCGGCCATCTTCTCGACCTCGGCGAGCACGGCGTCGTCGACGTGGGCGACCTCCAGCTCGAACCGCTTGCCCTGACGGACCTCGGTGACGCCGGAGAACCCGAGCCGCGGCAGGGCGCCGAGGACGGCCTTCCCCTGCGGGTCGAGGATCTCGGGCTTGGGCATGACGTCGACGACGACTCGGGGCACGGAGGGCTCCTGGGTGATGGATCGGTGGCCGGATCCGATTCTAGGGCCCGGCACGGGGTCAGGCGTCCGGGGTGTCCGGGCCGTCGTCGGCGTCGAGCACGCCGGCCGCGGCCGACGTGGACGAGGCGGGCTGGTCGTCGCCGCGCGCGGAGTCGTCCTGGGTGACGAGCATCGCGGCCATGACGCTCGCCGAGGCGCACAGCCCGGCGGTCACCATGACGGTGCGTCGACGACGCGGGCGGGGGGCGGTCGCGTCAGGGGGTGGGCTCTCCATCTCTCCACGGTGCCCGACCGACGGGCCGTTTCCCAGGGTCGAAGGTCGGGTCGCAGGTGAAATCAGGGAGCCCTCAGGCATCTCACAGCGAGTTGGCCCGGCCGCTCTCAGCCTGCGGGGCGTCGATCCACCGGGCACCGGGCACACTGGGGTCATGAGCATGTCGAGCCCCGGACGCGCCACCACCTCCCCGCTCCGGCTGGAGTTCCCGCAGTCGCTGGCCGTCTACGACGACTACGCCGCGGCCCAGCGAGCGGTCGACTTCCTCTCCGACCAGCGCTTCCCCGTCCAGCACTGCATGATCGTCGGCACCGACCTCAAGCGCGTCGAGCGCATCACCGGCCGCCTCACCACCGGCCGCGTCGCGATGAGCGGCGTGGCGTCGGGCCTGTGGTTCGGCCTGCTGCTCGGCGTGCTGTTCTCCGCCTTCACCGACGGCGGCGCCTTCGCCACGATCATCTCCGCGATGATCCTCGGCGCCCTGTTCGGCACGATCTTCGCCCTGGTCGGCTACGCGATGACCCGCGGCCAGCGCGACTTCTCCTCGGTCACCCAGGTCGTCGCGACCCGCTACGAGGTGCTCGTCGAGCACAAGGTCGCCGCCCAGGCGCGCCAGACCCTGAGCCAGCTGCCCGGCGCGATGCCGAACCCGTTCGCCTGAGCGGCGCTCCCCTCCACGCACAGCACGACGGCCCCGCACCCTCCTCGGGTGCGGGGCCGTCGTGCTGTGAAGGCCTGAGCGTCAGGACAGCTCGCGCTTGAGGATCTTGCCGGTGGCCGTCATCGGCAGGCTCGGCACGATCTCGACCAGGCGCGGGTACTTGTAGGCCGCCATCTGCTCCTTGCCCCAGGCGACGATCTCCTCGGGCGTGGCCTCGGCGCCGCTCTCGAGGATCACGTAGGCCTTGATCTCCTCGCCGTGGCTCTCGTGCGGGACGCCGATGACGGCGGCCAGCGAGACGGCGGGGTGGGTGAGCAGGACCTCCTCGATCTCGCGCGGGTACACGTTGAACCCGCCGCGGATGATCATGTCCTTGGACCGGTCGACGATGTAGTAGTAGCCGTCGGCGTCGCGGCGGCCGAGGTCGCCGGAGCGGAACCAGCCGTCAGGGCTGATGACCTCGGCGGTGGCCTCGGGCCGGCCGTAGTAGCCCTTCATGATGTTGTGGCCCTTGATCGCGATCTCGCCGACCGCGTCCTCGGTCCACTCCACCGGCTCCCAGGAGTCGGCCTGCAGGAGCTCCATCTCGACGCCGGGGATCGGGCGGCCGATCGAGCCGACGCGCACCGGCTCGCCGAAGGGCGAGAACGACGCGACCGGCGAGGTCTCCGAGAGGCCGTAGCCCTCGAGGATCGTGACGCCGAAGCGCTTCTCGAAGCTCTTGTGCACCTCGACGGGGAGCGCCGAGCCGCCGGCCGCGGCGACGCGCAGGTTCGCCTTGATCGTGGCGACGTCGACGTTGGAGTCGCCGGCCGCCTCGGCCTCGCTGAGCGCGTTGAGCAGGCCCCAGTACATCGTCGGCACTCCGGCGAAGAACGTGACCGACTCCTTGAGCATCAGCTGCAGCGCCGGGCCGGCCTCGAAGCGGGGCAGCATGACGACGGTGCCGCCGAAGGCGAAGCCGGTGTTCTGCACGACCGTCTGGCCGAAGGAGTGGAACAGCGGCAGCACGCACAGGAACGTGTCGGGCTGCTCGGCGTTCGCGCCGAAGGTGTCGGCGCTGACCAGGGCGTTGTCGCGCATGTTGCGGTGGCGCAGCTCGGCGCCCTTGGGCTGGCCGGTGGTGCCGGAGGTGTAGAGGATGACCGCGGTGTCGTCCTCGTCGGTGGCGACCGAGGTGAAGGTCGGCGCCTGGCCGGCGAGCGCTGCGCCCAGCGTCTGCGCACCCTCGATGGGCGAGGGGGCGGCGGGGTCGGCGGTGATGAGCAGGAAGTGCTCGCAGCCCTCGACCTCGTTGAAGCCGGCCCAGCCCTCGGCGCCGATGGCGAGCTCGGGGGTGCCCTGGAAGCAGACGTAGGCCTTCGCGTCGGAGTCCTTCAGGTGGTAGGCCACCTCGCGTCCCTTGAGCAGCACGTTCAGCGGGACGACGGTGGCGCCGGCCTTGAGGATGCCGTAGTAGACGACCGTGAACCACGGGATGTTCACACAGGTGAGCGCGACCTTGTCGCCGTGCTCGATGCCGCGCTCGACCAGGGCGTTCGCGACCTGGCTCGACAGCGCGTCGACCTGGGCGTAGGAGAGACGGGTCTCTCCGAAGACGATGGCGGTGCGCTCGGGATGGGTGCGGGCGCTGTCCTCCAGCAGGCTGGAGAGGTTGAACGCGGTCACGTGGCCTCCGTCACTCTAGGGGTGGTGGCGCCAACCTACCCGGCGGTCACGAGACGGGCTGCACGTCTCAGGTCGCTGCGCACGGTGGCCGGCGCGATGCGGTTCAGGAGGAACCCGCCGGGCCCGCGGATGACGAACCGCGGCGTCACCAGGCAGGCGCCCGGGCCGTCGGGGACGAAGTCGAGCGTCAGCTCCGCGGAGTAGGGGCCCATCGTGCCGATCTCGGTCCAGCTGCCCGGTCCGCCGTCGACGGGAGCGTCGAGCGCGGTGGTCTCCATGCGCGGACGCAGGCCGGGGACGGTGACGTCGATCCAGGTCTGGCCGACGCCGACCGGCCCGGTGACGTCGTCGACGCGGCGCAGGCTCGACTGCCAGCGCGGCCGGTTGTGGGGGTCGGCGAGGTAGGCGCAGGCGACGTCGGTGGGCACCTCGAAGCGGACGCCGCTCACCACTGCTCCCCCGTCAGCAGCTCGTAGGCCTCGACGTAGCGGCTGCGGGTGCGCTCGACGACCTCCGGAGGGAGCGGCGGCGGGGCTTCGCCGGTGGAGCGGTCCCAGCCGGACTCCGGCGAGAGCGCCCAGTTGCGCACGATCTGCTTGTCGTAGGACGGCTGCGGCTGGCCGGGGCGCCAGTCGTCGGCGGGCCAGAAGCGCGAGGAGTCGGGGGTGAGCACCTCGTCGCCCACCACGATCGTGCCGTCGGCGCGCGCCCCGAACTCCAGCTTGGTGTCGGCCAGGATGATGCCGCGCTCGCGGGCCAGCGCCTCGGCGCGGCCGTAGACGGCGAGGGTGAGGTCGCGCAGCGCGGCGGCGGTCCCGGCGCCGACGGTGGCCTCGACAGCGGCGTAGTCGACGTTCTCGTCGTGATCGCCGAGGTCGGCCTTCGTGGCCGGGGTGAAGATCGGCTCGGGGAGCGCGCTGCCGTCGACGAGGCCCGCCGGGAGGGGGATGCCGCACACCTCTCCCGTGTCGCGATAGTCGAGCAGGCCCGAGCCGGTGAGGTAGCCGCGCGCCACGCACTCCACCGGGAACATCGCCAGCCGCTCGCACACCACGGCGCGGCCGCGCACGGACTCGGGCACGTCGGTGGAGAGCACGTGGTGGGGCACGAGGTCGGCGAGCTGCTCGAACCACCACAGCGACATGCGGGTGAGGATCTCGCCCTTGTCGGGGATGGTCGTGTCGAGCACGAAGTCGAAGATCGAGATGCGGTCGCTGGCCACCATCAGCAGCTGGCCGGCGTGCTCGCCCTCGGTGATCTCGTAGAGGTCGCGCACCTTCCCCGAGTGGAGGTGGGCGGTGCCGGGGATCGCCGGCGCGGGCGGGAGGACGATGTCGGCCACGGCCCCAGCCTAGGCGGACGGTGCGCGCTGTCGGCGGCGTGGACTAGCGTCCGAGACCCGCCTCTCGGAAGGACCGCCATGGCCACCGTTCTGCTCCACCACCACGTCCAGGGCCTCACCCCCGGCGTACTCGCCCTCGCCGACGCGCTGCGCGCCGCCGGCCACGAGGTGCACACGCCCGATCTCTTCGAGGGCCGCACCTTCGCCACGATCGAGGAGGGCTTCGCCTACGCCCGCGAGACCGGCTTCGACGTCGTCCGCGCCCGGGGCCTGGCCGCGGTCGACGCGCTGCCGGCCGACGTCGTCCACGCCGGCATCTCCTTCGGCGTCACCATCGCCCAGCGGCTCGCGCAGACCCGGCCGGGCGCCCGCGGCGCCCTGCTGCTCTGCTCGTGCCTGCCCGTCGGGGAGGTCGAGGGCTCGGCCGGCGCCTGGCCCGCCGACGTCCCGGTGCAGGTGCACGGCAAGGAGCGCGACGAGTTCTTCGACGAGGACCTCCCCGCCGCCCGCGAGCTCGCGGCGTCCTCCCCCGCCGCCGAGCTGTTCGTCTACCCGGGCGAGGAGCACCTCTTCCTCGACTCCTCGCTGCCCGACCACGACCCCGCGGCCACGGCGCTGCTGCTCGAGCGGGTGGTGGCGTTCCTCGCACCGCTGTGATCCCGGGGACGGCACGCCCGCAGGCCGATAGGGTAGTGAGTCGCTCGACTTCGAGCAGATGACGCCGACCCGAGGAGCCCCGTGCGCGAGCCCCGCCCCGACTTCCTCATCATCGGCGCGCCCAAGGCCGGCACCACCGCGCTGCACGCGGCGCTGGCCCAGCACCCGCAGGTCTTCGTCACCGACCCCAAGGAGCCGAAGTTCTGGCTCTGCGACGACGCCCCGCCGCCGCACTGGACCGGCCCGGGCGACGCCCACTCCCAGCAGGAGTGGATCTGGCGCCGCGACGACTACGCCGCGCTCTTCGCCTCCGCGCCCGAGCACGCCGTCCGTGGCGAGAGCACGCCCTTCTACCTGTGGAGCCGCTCGGCGCGGCGTCGGATCGCCGAGGCGCTGCCCGACGTCCGGCTGATCGCGGTCGTGCGCGACCCCATCGACCGCGCGTACTCCAACTGGATGCACCTGTGGTGCGACGGCCTCGAGCCCGACCCCTCCTTCCTGTCGGCCTACGCACGCGAGGCCGAGCGGATCGCCGCCGGCCACGCCCCGTTCTGGCGCTACCGCGAGCTCGGTCGCTACGGCGAGCAGCTCGCCGATCTGCTCACCCTCGTCGACCGCGAGCGGGTGCTGGTGCTGCGCTACCGCGAGCTGGTCGACGACCCCGCCGGAGCCGTCGATCGCGCCTGCCGGTTCCTCGGGGTCGCCGAGGGCGTGGTGCGGGAGATCCCGCGCGACAACGCCCGGCACTACGTGGCGCCGGGGCTGCGCACCCGCCTGGTCGGGCCGGCGGTGCGCGCGGGGGCGTGGGCCGGCCAGTTCGCGCCGCCCGAGGTGTGGCGGGCCGTGAGCCCGCACCTGATCACGCACCTCGGCGGGCGCCGCGAGGCGCATCGTCCGCTGCTCACGCCCGAGGAGCGCGGCGCGCTGGTCCCCGGCATCGCCGAGGACGTCGCCCTGCTGGCCGAGACGCTCGGCGAGGACTTCTCCGACTGGACCTCCACGGCCAGCCGCGGCTCCTTCGACCAGCGGCGCGCCCTCAGGGGGTGACCGGCCCCGGCAGCAGCTGGGTGAGGAGATCGTGGGCGCCGTCGGGCCGCGCGGCCTCGAGGTAGACCCGGGTGCCGCCGTCGGGCAGCGGCACCGCCGAGGCGTAGCGCCAGGCGCCGTCGGAGTGCGGGGAGCGCAGCGGCGCGGCGTCGTCGGCCACCAGGCGCTCGCCGTCGAAGCGGGCGACGCCGGTGGTCTCGAACCAGTTCGACGCGGCGTCGGGGCGGCCGTCGTAGAGCACCACGAGCGGGTCCTGCGAGACGACGGTGGTGACGCGCGCGCCCCGCTCGTCCCAGGCGCCTGGGCGGCCGGCGAGCACCGTGCCGTGGTCGTCCCAGAGCAGGCCGTCGGCGGAGGTCAGCAGCCGGGTGGTCATGCGGTCCTCGTGGCCGGGCTCGGTGAGCGGGTGGCAGCACAGCCACATCCGCCAGCCCTCGGCCGTGCGCTCGACGACGGGGTCCTTGACGGCGACCGCCTCGTCGCCGGGCAGCACCACGCGACGCTCGCCGTCGGGCAGGCCCTCGGGGGTGGCGGCGGTGAGGCTGTCGACCCACCAGTGCTTCGAGCCGGGGGTCGCGCAGGAGAGGTAGAGCCGCCAGCCGACGCCGTCGACCGGCACCAGCACGGGGCGCTCGAAGGACTCGCAGCCGAAGGCGTCGCGGTGCACCGTGGCGACCTCGGTGAACCGCACGCCGTCCTCGGAGCGCGCCACCACGACGCTGACGCCGCGGCCCTCGGTGAGCGGGCGACGCACCCGGTAGGTCAGCCAGAAGACGCCGTCGACGAGCACCGCGCTCGCCGCGCCCGCCCAGTTGCCGGGACCGGCCGCGGGCGCGGGCACCACGACGTCGGTCGGCAGCCCGGGCTGCGGGACGGGAAGGCTGACGACGGTGGTCATGGCCGCGAGTTTAGTCGTGCGAGGCGCTCGACATTGGCGCGTCCGCAGGAGCCGTCCGCCGCCAGGGCGCCGGGCGTCCCTGCAGCCACCACTCCATGCGACGCGTGATCCAGGGCAGGGCTGCGTACGTCATGATCGGCGTCATCACCAGCACGGTGCAGAGCACCCGCACGGGCAGCGGCAGGCCGACGACGCTGGAGTGGCTGAAGACCCAGTTGGCCACCACGCTGAGCGGGTAGAACACCAGGAAGATCACCGACGCCTGCTTCCAGCGCGGCGGCGGACTGGCCAGGCGCAGGTCGCGGACGTCGCGGGTGGTGGGGTCGTCGAACCAGTCCTCGATGCCGGTGCGGCGCTCGACGCGCGACTCCACCAGGCCGAGCCCCGAGGCGGAGTCGCGCCACCACTGCCGCTCATGGGATCCCTCCCAGGCGGCCAGCGACTCGGCGTCGGCGAAGCGGTAGAGCATGTGCCAGGTCTCCGAGTCGGCCTCCGGACGCACCCAACCCGAGCCGAGGAAGCCGGGGAACCGGTGGGCCAGCGCGGTGCCGGCCTCCAGCCACGCCACCATCTCGGCCTCGCGGCCGGGATCGAGGTGGCGGGTGATCGAGACGGTGACCGGGGTGCCCATGCGGAGAAGGCTGGCACGCCCGCCCGGCGCCGGGCCAACCCTCAGCGGACCTCGCGCACCCGGCGAGCCAGGGCGAGCACCTCGGCGGTGGTGGCGTCGTCGCCCTCGACCTGCCACCAGCGTCCGTCGACCGGCGGTGCGACGAGCACGGTGCGGCCGTCGATCTCGAAGCGCAGGCCGGTGCGACCCAGGACGGTGACCGACGCCGGAGGAGCGTCGGCGCGCTCGCGCAGACGCTGGAGCGCGGCGTCGTAGGCGTCCGCCGGGCGACGCCGCATGACGACGTCGTGGTCGGTGCCGGCGCTCCGCAGGCGCACCGTGGCAGCGCCATCGGCCACCACGTCGGTGCGCGGCCCGTCGAGGGCGAGCTCGGGGATCGTCAGCCGCGTGTAGACCACCGTCCAGTCGGTCGCGGAGACGAGGTCGCCGCGGATGCTGGTGACCGGGCGGGGCTCGGCCGCGGCGGACCCGGAGGCGGCGACGCCCGTGGTGGCCTGGTCGGGCCCACGGTCGGACGCGCGGTCGGCGTCGGAGCCCGGGAGCGTGACGACCAGCCCGACGACCGCCGCGGCGGCGGCCACCGCAGCGGCCGACGCCACCGCCATCGGGACGCGGCGGCCGGCGGGCGCGGGCGTGCGCAGGATCTCGGCGAGCAGGGCGGCGCGGGCCTCGTGCAGGGGCAGGTCGGCGACGGCGTCGTCGGTGAGCAGTGGGTTCATCGGGTCTCCCGGGTGAGGACGTGGACGGTGGGGTGGGCGGTGGGGCGGGGCTCCTCGCCGAGCAGCTCGCGCAGTCGTGCGCGGGCGCGGGAGAGCCGGGGCCGGACGACGGCGCCGGCGAGGCCGAGGACCTCGCAGATCTCCTGCGCGGTCAGCCCCTCCCACAGGTGCAGGGCGAGCACCTCCTGGTCGCGGGCGCTGAGGCGCTGCATGGCGTCGACGACGGTCTGCTCGTGGACGACGCGGTCGGCGATGTCGGGCCAGGCCGCGGCGAGATCGCGACGCAGCCGCTCGCCCAGCGCCGTGCGACGGCGCTCGCCGCGGTGCTGGTTGGCCAGCACCCGGCGCGCGACGCCGTAGAGCCACGGACGGGCTGCGGGGCCGTCGGGCACGTGGTCGAGGCGTCGCCAGGCGATGAGGAGCGTCTCGGCCGTGGCGTCGGCGGCGTCCTCCGGCCGCTGGGTGCGGCGGATCGCGAAGCCGAGGACGGCGTCGAAGTGGCCCACGTAGAGGCGCTCGTAGCGCTGCTCGCGGGTCTCGGTGGTGGTCACACCCGGGAAGTGTCCGGCCACGCCGACATCGTTGCAGCCCGATCCGGATCGGGCGCGGATCGGTTCCGGACAACCCCTCCGGATGCGTGGACGCGCGCGTCGCGAGGCAGAGTGGTGGACGTGAGCGAGCACGTCGAGACCCCGGCCCCTGCCCCCGCTCCGGCACCCGACGCGCCGCATCCCCGGCGCTGGCGGATCCTCGGCGTCTCGCTGGTCATCGGCTTCATGGCGCTGCTCGACGTCTCGATCGTCAACGTCGCGATCCCCTCGATGCAGCGGGGCCTCGACACCACCACCGGCACCATCCAGTGGGTCGTCTCCGGCTATGCGCTGGCGTTCGGGCTGGTGCTCGTCGCCGGCGGCAGGCTGGGCGACGCCTACGGTCGGCGCCGGCTGATGCTGGTGGGCCTCTCGCTGTTCGTCCTCACCAGCGCCGCCGTCGGCCTGGCGCCCACCGCCGAGCTCGTCGTCGTCGCCCGGCTGCTGCAGGGTGCGAGCGCCGGCCTGCTGACGCCGCAGAACTCCGGCCTCATCCAACAGCTGTTCACCGGCCGCGAGCGCGCGACCGCCTTCGGCCTGTTCGGCTTCACCGTGTCGGCCGCCTCGGCCACCGGGCCGGTGATCGGCGGGCTGATCCTCGCGCTCGCCGGGGAGGGCTCCGGCTGGCGGTACCTGTTCCTGGTCAACGTGCCGATCGGCATCGTGGCGCTCGTGGCCGTCGTCGTCATGGTGCCGGCCCGGCCCCGCGCCGCCGACGGCTCGCGTCCCGACGCCCGCATCGACGTCGTCGGGGCTGCTCTGCTCGGCGTCACCGTCCTGTGCCTGCTGTACCCCGTGGTGCGCCTGGAGGCCGGCGTCCACGGGCCGCTGGTGCTGCTGATCGGCGTGCCGATCGCCGCCTGGGGCTTCGTCGCCTGGGAGCGGCGCACCGCCCGCCGCGGGCACCCGCCGCTGCTCGACCTCGAGCTGCTCGGGCGGCTGCCCGGCTACCTCAACGGCCTCGCGGTCGGGGCCCTCTTCTTCACCGGCTTCACCGGACTGCTGCTCGTGCTCTCGCTCTACCTGCAGAACGAGCTCGGACGCACGCCGCTGCAGGCCGCGCTGCTGATCGTGCCGTTCGCCGTCGGCTCCTCGGCCGGCTCCCCGCTCGCCGCCCGCTTCGTCTCCGATCGCGGCCGCGTCATCACGGTCATCGCGCTCACCGTGATGATCCTGGGCATCCTCGCCACTGCGTTCCTCGCCATCGGCCGCGACCCGCTCTGGCCCTGGCTCGCGCCGCTGCTGCTGATCGCGGGCCTCGGCTCCGGCGCGGTCGTCTCCCCCAACTTCACCCTCACCCTCGCCGAGGTGCCGCCGCGCATGGGCGGCGCCGCGGGCGGTGCGGTGCAGACCGGCCAGCGCATCGGCGCCTCCATCGGCGCCGCGGTGCTCGTCACCGCCTACGAGGGCGTCCTCGGCTCGCACTCCGCCGACGCCGCCATCCGCGTCGCCCTGCTCGTCGGCGCGGGGCTGCTGCTGCTCGCCTGGGCGATGGCGGTGCGATCGTGGCGGCTGGACCTGCGGCGGGCGTGATCCTCCTGCGGGTCGCTGGGGGGCCCTCTCCGGCGGCGGCCTCCGGGTCGTCCTCGCCCTGAGAGGCGCAGCCACGAGAGCGGTCGTCTGGACCGCCGCGTCGGTGGGCCGCCGCCGGTGGTCGAGACCCCAGCACCCTGACACCTCGCTCAACCACCACCAGCACCCCAGCCCGCGGCCGTCTCGGCCGTGGGCTGGACGTGCGCCTTGACTCCTCGAGGATCGCCGGAGAGCGTGGGGCCATGCGTCGCGAACCGCACGAGAACGTGGCGACCGTCCTGGTCGACCCGTCGGTGCTGCGCGACCTCGAGGTGCACCTCGGCTCCCTCGATCTGTGGGTATGGCCGGTGGCCACCGCGCCGGTGCACGTCGACGGGCCGCGTGCCGCGTTCCAGATCCGCCGCCGGATGCTGGCCGCCAAGCGCGGCGCCTGGGACGACGCCGCCCACTTCGTGCCGGTGTGGATCGCCTTCGGCGAGACCTGGCAGCGCGGCTCGGAGCCGCTGCCCTGGGCCGCGCACCGCGAGCTGTGGGACGCCCTGGAGACCTACGGCGACCGGCTGCGCTACCGCCTCGGCCTCGGCGGCATCCCGCGCCTCAGCGTCCCGCGCGAGGCCAGCGCGTAGCGACAAGCGGTCGACGGGGTGGCTTGGCGCAGGGCAGGCTCGGGAGCGTGACCAGCAGCGATCTCTGGGACGCCGACACCGCGCAGCGCTACGACGACGACCACGCCCCGATGTTCGAGCCGGACGTGCTCGACCCGACGATCGACCGTCTCGAGGCGCTCGCCGAGGGCGGCGAGGTCGTCGAGCTGGCGATCGGCACCGGCCGCATCGCACTCCCGCTGGCAGCGCGTGGCCTGACGGTGCGCGGCATCGAGCTGTCGGCCCCGATGGTGGAGCGGCTGCGCGAGAAGCCCGGCGGGGAGGCGCTGGAGGTGACGATCGGCGACATGGCCTCGGCCACGGTCGGCGAGCCCGGCACGGCGTCGCTGGTGGTGCTGGTCTTCAACACCCTCGGCAACCTCCGACGTCAGGACGAGCAGGTGGCGGCCTTCGCGAACGCCGCCCGCCACCTGCGTCCGGGCGGGCGGTTCGTCGTCGAGATGTGGATCCCGTCGCTGCAGCGGCTCTCCGGCGGCCTGGTGGTCGAGAGCCACGGCCCCGGACATCAGGTGGTCGACGAGATCGACGTCGTCACGCAGTCGGTGATCTCCCACCACTACCGCACCGACCCCGACTCGGACGGCACGGGCACGGCCGACGGCACCGCCCGCTACGGCACCGGCCGCTTCCGCTACGTGTGGCCGGCCGAGATGGACCTGATGGCCCGCCTGGCCGGGATGACCCTGGAGTCGCGCCACGCCGACTGGCACGGCACGCCGGTGACGGCGTCGTCCACCAGCACCGTCTCGGTGTGGCGGCTCGACGCAGCGGCCGGCTGAGACCGGACTAGAGGATGTCGCCGGGGCTGTAGGACGCCGCCTCGGGGTGCCGCGACACCAGCTCGGCGACCCGGCGGCAGACCTCCTGGGTCTGGGCGACGGCGGCACCGGTGAAGGCGATCGGCTCGGCGACCAGCGCGTCGATCTGGGCGCGGGTCAGGCCGAGACGCTCGTCGGCGGCGAGTCGCTCGAAGAGGTCGTTGACGGCCAGGCCCTGGCGCATCTCGAGTGCGACGCCGACCGCGTGCTCCTTGATGGCCTCGTGGGCCGACTCGCGTCCGACGCCGTTGCGCACCGCGCTCATCAGCACCTTGGTGGTGGCCAGGAACGGCAGGTAGCGGTCGAGCTCGCGCTGGATGACGGCCGGGAACGCGCCGAACTCGTCGAGCACGGTGAGGAAGGTCTGGAAGAGGCCGTCGGCGGCGAAGAAGGCGTCGGGCAGCGCGACGCGGCGCACGACCGAGCAGGAGACGTCGCCCTCGTTCCACTGGTCGCCGGCGAGCTCGCCGACCATCGAGAGGTAGCCGCGGACGACGACGGCCAGGCCGTTGACGCGCTCGCAGGAGCGGGTGTTCATCTTGTGCGGCATCGCCGAGGAGCCGACCTGGCCCTCCTTGAAGCCCTCGGTGACCAGCTCGATGCCGGCCATGAGGCGCACCGTGGTGGCGAGGTTCGACGGGCCGGCGACGAGCTGCACGAGCGCGGAGAGCACGTCGAAGTCCAGCGAGCGGGGGTAGACCTGGCCGACGCTCGTGAGCACCCGGACGAACCCGAGGTGGGCGGCGACGCGCTGCTCGAGGTCGGCGAGACGGGCCTCGTCGCCGTCGAGGAGGTCGAGCATGTCCTGGGCGGTGCCCATGGGGCCCTTGATGCCGCGCAGCGGGTAGCGGGCCAGCAGCTCCTCGACGCGCTCGAGGGCGATGAGCATCTCGTCGGCGATCGTGGCGAACCGCTTGCCCAGCGTGGTGGCCTGCGCGGCGACGTTGTGCGAGCGGCCGGCCATGACGGTGGTCTCGTGCTCGGCGGCCAGGCGGGCGAGGCGGGCGAGGGTGGCGACGCCGCGGTCGCGCAGCAGGGCCAGCGACTGGCGCACCTGCAGCTGCTCGACGTTCTCGGTGAGGTCGCGCGAGGTCATGCCCTTGTGGATGTGCTCGTGCCCGGCGAGCGCGCAGAACTCCTCGATGCGGGCCTTCACGTCGTGGCGGGTGACCCGCTCGCGCGCGGCGATCGAGGCGAGGTCGACCTGATCGACGACGGCCTCGTAGGCCTCGACGACGCCGTCGGGCACCTCGATGCCGAGGTCGCGCTGGGCCTTGAGCACCGCGATCCACAGCTGCCGCTCGAGGCGGATCTTGTGCTCGGGGCTCCAGATCTCGGCGAGATCGGCGCCGGCGTAGCGGGTGGCCAGGACGTTGGGGACGCTCACGGGGTACCTCGGTTCGGGATGTCGCGTGGGTATCGGGATCGGAGGCTGCGGCTCAGCGCAGCGAGGCGCCCTCGACGACGCCGAGCGGCTCGGCGGCGATGTCGGAGCGGCGCTGCTGGCCGGCGAAGGCGATGTGATCGGCGGCGGCGTACGCCCGGGCGCGGGCCTCGGCGACGTCGGCGCCCACGGCGCGGACCGCGAGCACCCGGCCGCCGGCGGTGACGAGCTCGCCGTCGACGAGCGCGGTGCCGGCGTGGATGACGTCGGCGGTGGCGGCCGCGGCCTCGACGCCGGTGATGACGTCGCCCTTCGACGACGACTCGGGGTAGCCCGCGGAGGCGAGCACGACCGAGACGGCGGCGGCGTCGGCGAACCGGGGCGCCTCGACCTCGTGGAGGCGGCCCTGGGCAGCGGCGTGCAGCAGCGCGCCCAGCGGCGACTCCAGGACGGCCAGCACCGGCTGGACGTCGGGGTCGCCGAAGCGGACGTTGAACTCGATGACCCGGGGCCCGGAGGCCGTCAGCGCGAGGCCGACGTAGAGGCAGCCGACGAACGGCACGCCGCGGCGCGCCATCTCGGCCAGCGTGGGCTCGACGACCTGCGCCATCACCGTGGCGGTGAGGTCGGGATCGGTCCAGGTGAGCGGCGTGTAGGAGCCCATGCCGCCGGTGTTGGGGCCGCGGCCGCCGTCGAGGATGCGCTTGAAGTCCTGGGCCGGCTGCAGCGGACGCCCGCGCTCGCCGTCGCAGACGACGAACAGCGAGACCTCGGGACCGTCGAGGAACTCCTCGACCACCACCCGCGCGCAGGACGCGGCGTGCGCCAGCGCCTCGTCGCGGTCGTTGGTGACCACGACGCCCTTGCCCGCGGCCAGGGCGTCGTCCTTGACGACGTGCGGGGCGCCGAAGGCGTCGAACGCGGCGGCGACCTCCTCGGGCGTGGTGCAGATCCGCGCGCCGGCGGTGGGCACGCCGGCGGCGGCCATGACGTCCTTGGCGAACGCCTTCGAGCCCTCGAGCCGCGCCGCCTCGCCCGACGGGCCGAACACCGCGACGCCCGCAGCGCGCACGGCGTCGGCGACGCCGGCCACCAGCGGGGCCTCGGGGCCCACGACGACGAGGTCGACGCCGAGGTCGGCGGCGAGCGCGGCCACGGCGGCGCCATCCATCGGGTCGACGTCGTGCAGCGTGGCGAGCGCGCCGATGCCGGGGTTGCCCGGCGCCGCGTGGAGCTCGGTGACGCCGGGGTCGCGGGAGAGCGCCAGCGCCAGGGCGTGCTCGCGCCCGCCGGTGCCGAGGACGAGGATCTTCACGCGGGGCTCCTGCGGTTCAGGCGGATCGGGAACAGGCGGGTCGGGATCAGATGAGCGGGTGGCGGACCACGGTGGCGGCGCGCGAGGGGCCGACGCCGATCGCGGAGATCCGCGCGCCGGAGAGCTGCTCGACGGCCAGCACGTAGTCCTGCGCGTTCTTCGGGAGGTCCTCGAAGGTGCGCGCCTCGGAGATGTCCTCCCACCAGCCGGGGAGGTACTCGAAGATCGGGGTGGCGTGGTGGAAGTCGGACTGGTTGACCGGCATCTCGTCGTGGCGCACGCCGCCGACGTCGTAGGCCACGCAGACCGGCACCTGCTCCAGGCCGGTGAGGACGTCGAGCTTGGTGAGCACGAAGTCGGTGACGCCGTTGACCCGCGCGGCGTAGCGGGCGATGACGGCGTCGTACCAGCCGCAGCGACGCGGCCGGCCCGTGGTGGTGCCGTACTCGGCGCCGACCTTGCGCAGGTGCTCGCCGGCGTCGTCGAAGAGCTCCGTGGGGAACGGGCCCTCGCCGACGCGGGTGGTGTAGGCCTTGACGATGCCGATGACCTGGTCCAGGCGCGTCGGCGGGATGCCCGAGCCGGTGCAGGCGCCGCCCGCGGTGGCCGAGGACGACGTCACGAACGGGTAGGTGCCGTGGTCGACGTCGAGGAGGGTCGCCTGGCCGGCCTCGAGGAGGACGGTCTCCTGGCGGTCCAGCGCCTGGTTCAGCAGCAGGCCGGTGTCGGCCACCATCGGACGCAGGCGGTCGGCGTACTGCAGCAGCTCGGCGACGGTGTCGTCGACCGAGGGCGCGCGCCGGTTGTAGATCTTGGCCAGCACCTGGCCCTTGAGCTCGAGGGCGCCCTCGACCTTCTGACGCAGGATCGACTCGTCGAAGATGTCCTGCACGCGGATGCCGATGCGGTTCATCTTGTCGGCGTAGGTGGGGCCGATGCCCCGGCCGGTCGTGCCGAGACGACGCGAGCCGAGGAACCGCTCGGTGATCTTGTCGAGGGTGCGGTTGTAGTCGGCGATGACGTGGGCGCTGGCGCTCACGACGAGCTTGGAGGTGTCGACGCCGCGCGCCTCGAGGCCCTCGATCTCCTCGAACAGCACCCGGAGGTCGACGACGACGCCGTTGCCGATGACCGGCGTGCAGCCGGGGGTGAGGATGCCGCTGGGCAGCAGGTGCAGCGCGTACTTCTCCTGGCTGCCGTCGGGCTGCCCGATGACCACGGTGTGGCCCGCGTTGTTGCCGCCGTTGAACTTCACCACGTAGTCGACGCTGGAGCCGAGCAGGTCGGTGGCCTTGCCCTTCCCCTCGTCGCCCCACTGGGCTCCGATGATGGCGATGGCAGGCATGGATCACTCCTCGTTCGACAGCGGTCGGCCCCTGCCGGGGATGGCGGACGCACGGGGCCGGAGAACGCAGGAGACCCCGGGCGCAAGCGCGTCGGGGCCTCTTGCGGCCCGAGGATACCAAGGTCGCGGCCCGGGCCCCCTGAGCGGACGAGGGACGGACCGGCACGGGCTCGGTAGTCTCCGCCCGTGGAGCCCCTCCTCGTCATCAAGAACGCCGACGCCGGCAGCGGCGACGACGTCGTGCTCGACCGCGCCCTCGCGGTCCTGCGCGAGGGGACCTCGGTGGAGGTGGCCGCCACCAGCGACGCCGGCGAGCTCAACGGCGTCCTGCACCGGGCAGGCTCGCGGCGCATCGTCGTGGCCGGCGGCGACGGCAGCCTGCACGCCGTGGTGGCCGCGCTGCACCGGCGCCACGAGCTCGCCGACCGCGTCCTGGGCCTGCTGCCGCTGGGCACCGGCAACGACTTCGCCCGCGGGCAGGGCCTG
This sequence comes from Nocardioides sp. B129/18, assembly GCF_055282735.1. Lineage (NCBI taxonomy): Bacteria > Bacillati > Actinomycetota > Actinomycetes > Propionibacteriales > Nocardioidaceae > Nocardioides > Nocardioides sp. B129/18. The sequence goes on from NZ_JBUZJI010000017.1 coordinate 45,884, forward strand.
CCGCTGGACCCCGAGGGCGCGGCGCGCGTCGTGCTCGACGGCGAGGTGCGCCCCGTCGACCTCATCGTCGACGAGGTCGGCGAGGTCGTCGTCAACCAGGTGCACGCCGGGGCCGGGGCGCAGGCCAGCCGGCGCGGCGCCCGCTGGAAGGACCGCCTCGGCCAGGTGCGGCTGGGGCCGGTGAGCCTGAAGAGGCTCGGCTACCCGATCGGCGCGCTGATGACCGCCCTCGACGAGCCGCAGGTGCGGCTGCGGGTGGAGGTCGACGGCGTCGTCGTCGCCGACCTCGACCGGCCGGTGCTGATGGTGTCGGTGGCCAACGCCCCGAACGTCGGCGGCGGCACGGCGCTCACGCCGGGCGCCGACCCCGAGGACGGCCGCCTCGACGTCCTCGTCTCCTTCGCCACCGGCCCCGCCGCCCGCGTCGGCTACGTCGCCGGGCTGGTGCTGGGCCGCCACCCCGAGCGTGACGACGTGTGGACCGGCCGCGCCCGCGCGGTCAGCGTCTCCGGCGAGCAGTTCTGGTGCAGCGCCGACGGCGAGATCTACGGCCCCGAGCGGCACCGCTCCTGGCGGGTCGAGCCGGGCGCCTACTCGATGCTGCTGCCGCCGGCCCCGTAGCGGTCAGAGCCAGCCGCGCCGGACCGCCTCGACGCCGGCCTGGAACCGCGACTCCGCGCCGAGGTCGGCCATGACGTCGGCGACGCGGCGGCGCACCGTGCGCAGGCTGATGCCCAGCAGGCGCGCGATCTGCTCGTCCTGGGCGCCGGCGGCCAGCTGCTGGAGGATGAAGACCCGCAGGTCGTGGCGCTCGCCGCTCTCCGAGGGGCCCGGCAGCGGGGTGGCGCGCTCCCACAGCGCCTCGAACCACAGCGTCATGGCCTGCACCAGGCCGCGCTGGCGGATCAGCGAGCGGGGCTCGGCCTCGAAGCCGAGCGGCTCGGGCAGCACGACGTGGCTGGTGCCGACGACGATCATCCGCGTCGGCAGCGAGGGCAGCAGGCGGACCTCCTCGCCGACCGCGACCCGGTGCTCGATCGTGGCCGGGGCCTCGGTGATCGCCCGCACCGGGTAGAGCGCCCGCGAGCGGCGTCCCGTCGCGACGATCTCGGAGACGATCTGGGCCATCGCGTCCTCGTGCGGCAGCCGGAACTGGTCGGGCCGCAGCCACAGGACGTCGCCGCTGGCCTCCAGCAGCAGACGACGCAGCAGCGCGACGGTGTCGCCGCCGCTGCTGATCTCGCCGTCGAGGGGCACGAGGTCGCCGGCGTCCTGGTTGGCCGGACGCACCGGCGCGGTGCTCAGGAACGGGATGGCGCGGACGACGTCCTCGAGGCGCCGATGGGCCGACGCGGCGCTGCCGGCGGCGTCGCGCAGCACCACCGACACCGCCTCGGCCGGGGGCAGCACCCGCACGACGTCGTCGTCGTCGATGGAGGCCAGGCCGCCGTCGACGAGGGCCGCGAGGTCGCGGCGCAGCTCCTCGGGCGTGCGCAGAAGCACCGTGGCGATGGCGTCGACCGGACGCCCGGAGAGGTGGCGGACCTGCTCGTAGAGGCGCGCGACCGCGCGGGGGAACCCCAGGGCCGAGATCACGGAGTGTGCCTGTGCGGGCATGCCCGCAGGGTAGCGGTGCGTTCGTGACGGCGGAGCCGCTCGGCTAGCGTTCTCGGCATGTCCGACGGATCCGCCGACCGCCCCGCTCCCCCCGACCAGCCGCAGCCGGGGGTCGAGCGGAAGCCGAAGCAGAGGTCGAGGCAGGAGCCGAGCGACTGGGTCACCCGCGCCGCCGACGACGCCATCCGCCACGCCGGCGAGCTCGCGCCCGGCCAGGTGATCACCTGCGCGTCCGGCGCCAGCCCGTCCGGGCCGGTGCACCTGGGCAACCTGCGGGAGTTCCTCACCGTGCACTTCGTCGCCGAGGAGATCCGCCGCCGCGGGCTGCCCGTCCGCCACCTCCACAGCTGGGACGACTACGACCGGTTCCGCAAGGTGCCTGCCGGCGTCGACCCGTCCTGGAGCGAGCACATCGGGCGCCCGCTCTCCGCCGTCCCCGACCCGTGGGACTGCCACGAGTCCTGGGCCGAGCACTTCAAGGAGCCGCTCCAGCGCTCGCTCGCGGAGATGGGCGTGGAGATGGAGGAGGTCTCCCAGACCGAGATGTACCGCGCGGGCGCCTACCGCGAGCAGATCCTGCTGGCCGTCGAGCGGCGCGCCGAGATCGAGGCGGTGCTCTCCCGCTACCGCACCAAGAAGACCGCGCCCGAGGCCGCGCCCGCCGACCTCGGCGCCACCGAGCAGGAGTCGACCGCCGAGGACGACGAGCCCGAGGAGTCCGAGGCGCCCGAGGAGCCCGGGGGCTCCGGGGCGTCGGCCGGCGACCTCGCCCGGTTCCCCTTCAAGCCCTACTGCCGCCAGTGCGGCCGCGACACCACCCGCGCCGTCTCCTACGACGACGCCACCACCGACCTCGCCTACGCCTGCTCTGCGTGCGGCTTCGAGGGCGTCACGAACCTGCGCACCCAGGACGAGGGCAAGCTGGTGTGGAAGGTCGACTGGCCGATGCGCTGGGCCTTCGAGGGCGTCGACTTCGAGCCCGGCGGCGTCGACCACGCCAGCCCCGGCTCCTCCTACACCGTGGGCAAGGACCTCGTGCGGCTCTACGGCGGTCGCGCGCCGTCGTTCGTCGGCTACTCCTTCGTCGGCGCGGGCGGCCAGGTGAAGATGTCGTCCTCGCGCGGCGGCGTCCCCACCGCGGCCGACGCCCTGCAGATCCTCGAGGCGCCGGTGCTGCGCTGGCTCTACGTGCGGCGCGCGCCCAAGCAGGCCTTCACCGTCGACTTCGGCCCCGAGGTCGTGCGGCTCTACGACGAGTGGGACTCCCTGGGCCGCAAGGCCGCCGACCCCGCGCGCCGTGACGCCCAGGTGCTCGCCTGGGAGCGGGCCTCGGCCACCGCGGCCGCCGGCACCCTGCCGACGCCGAAGGTCGTCGTCCCGTTCCGCCTGCTGTCGTCGGTCGCCGACGTCACCGCCGGCTCCGCCGAGCTCATCGGCCGCATCGTCGCCGACGTCGGGCACCCGCACGACGACGTCGCCGACCTCGAGCCGCGCCTGGGTCGGGCGATGACCTGGATGAGCGAGTACGTCCCCGAGGACGAGCGCACCACCGTCCGCGCCGAGCCCGACGCCGCGCGCCTGGCCGCGCTCGACGAGGACGAGGAGCTGTGGCTGCGCAACCTGCTCGACCGGCTCCCCGACCGGCTCGACCTCGACGAGGTCACCACGCTGATCTACGGAGTCCCGAAGCTCGGCCGCGGTCTGGGCCTCGACGACGCCCCCACCGAGGAGGTGAAGGCCGACCAGAAGCGGTTCTTCACGCTCCTCTACCACCTGCTCGTCGACGCCGAGCGTGGCCCGCGCCTGCCCACGCTGTTCGTCGCCCTCGGCGCCGACACCGTGCGGCGTCTGCTCACGCCGGCCTGAGGCGGGCGCCCCTCAGGCCAGCACCACGGCCGGGAGCGCCAGCAGGGTCACCCAGCCCGTCGCGAGCGCGGCCAGCAGCATCGGACGGCGACCCGCGCGGCGCAGGGCCTCGCGGTCGAGCCCGGTGCCCAGGGCGAACATGCCGGCGGCGAGGGCGAGCGCCTGGACCGTGCCGGAGGCGTGCAGGACGCCGGCGGGGACGTCCAGCAGGGTCCGCGTCAGGGCGAGCGCGAGGAAGACGGCGACGAAGCCGGGCAGCAGCGGCGGCCGGCGGGCGGCATCGTCGTCGGCGACGGAGGACCGATCGAGCCGCTGCCGAGCGGTCAGGACCGCGAGCACCGGGGCCAGCAGCACCACACGCGCGAGCTTGACCGCGAGCGCGACGGGCACCGCCGCGCTGCCGAGCAGCCCACCGGCGACGACCACCTGACCGACCTCCTGGACCGACGCGCCCGCCCAGGCGCCGGCGGCGACCTCGTCGAGCCCGGCGAGGCGCGCGAGGAGCGGAAGCACCACCATCGACACGCTGCCGAGCAGCACCACGAGGGCCACGGCGGTGCCGGTGTCGCGCGCCCGATCGGCTCGCTCACCCCGCACGCCGTCGACCGCGCCGACGGCCGCGGCACCGCAGATCGAGAACCCGCACGCGACCAGGAGGGCGAGGTCGTCCGGCACCCGCAGGACCCGGGCGAGCGCGAGCGTCCCCGCGATCCCGCCTCCGACCACGAGCAGGACGACGAGCAGCATCGGCCAGCCGAGGGCCAGCACGTCGCCCAGCATGAGCTGCAGGCCGAGCAGCGCCACACCGACCCGCAGCACCCGCCGCGAGGCGAGCGTGAGCCCCGGCCGCAGTCGAGCCCCCGGAGGAGTCGGCCCCAGCGCCATCGCCAGGCCGAGCACCACGGCGACGAGCGTGGCCCCCAGCCCCGGCACCAGCGCTTGGACGAGCAGCGCCACAGCGCCTCCGCCCAGGGCGAGGCCGAGACCGGGAAGGGAACGAGGCAGCACGTCGGACATGCCTCCAGGGTCTGCCGAGCGCAGGGATCGCGGTACCCCGCCATCAAGCCTGAGCCCATGCGCAGAGCGCATGCCCGGCCACGTGGTCATACGCTGTGATCATGACCGAGCGACCCGATCCGCTGGCCCTCGAGCTCGTGGTCCGCGCGGCCGAGGGCGGCTCGGTGGGAGCCGCCGCTCGCGTGGTCGGGATCACCCAGCCTCAGGCGAGCCGCGCGATCGCCCGCCTCGAACGCCGCCTCGGCCTCACCCTGCTCGCCCGCGGGCCCCGCGGCTCACGACTGACGCCGCAGGGCGAGGTCGTCGTCGCCTGGGCGCGCGAGGCCCTGGACGCACTGGACCGGATCGCGCTGGGGGCCGCCGCTCTCGCCGGCGAGCAGGCCGGTGGACTCGACGTGGTCGCGAGCCTCACCGTCGCCGAGCACCTGGCACCGGGGTGGCTGGCTCGGCTGCGGCGCCTGCGTCCTGACGCCCACGTGCGCCTGGAGGTCGCGAACTCCGCCGAGGTCGTCGACGCCGTGCGCTCCGGACGCGTGCCGCTGGGCTTCGTGGAGGGCCCGACGCCGCCCGGGCGGGAGGTCGACTCCACGATCGTCGCGCGGGACGCGCTCGTGGTGGTCGCCGGGCCAGGGCATCCGTGGGCGCGCCGTCGGGGCCCGGTGGGCGCTCCGGACCTCGTCGGCATCGACCTCGTGCTGCGCGAGGCAGGCTCCGGCACGCGGGAGACGCTGGTGCGGGCACTGGCGCTGCACGGTCTCGAGCTCGGAGCCTCGCACCTGGAGCTGGCGAGCACCGCAGCGGTGAAGGCCGCCGCGGCACAGGGGGCGGTCGCGGTGCTCAGCGAGCTCGCGGTCGCCTCCGAGATCGCCGCCGGCACGCTGGTCGCGGTGCCGACGCAGGGCCTGGACCTCGACCGCGCGCTCCGGGCGGTGTGGCCTGCCGCCCGCCGACCCGAGGGCATCGCAGCCGACCTCCTGCGGCTGGCGCGTCAGGCCCCGCGACCGCCCATCAGCACGTCATAGGCCTCGGCGCTGGAGTCGGCCAGGAAGTCGGCGCAGCGCTCGTGCTCGGCGCTCTCGCCGATGGCGCGGGCGGCCTTGGCGAGCAGGGCCAGGCAGGTGAGGAAGCCGCGGTTGGGCTCGTGCGACCACGGGACGGGGCCGTGGCCCTTCCAGCCGTTGCGGCGCAGGGAGTCCAGCGAGCGGTGGTAGCCGACGCGCGCGAAGGCGTAGACGTCGACGGCGTCGGCCCCGGCGTCGACGGCCTCCTGGGCCAGGGCGGCCCAGGCGAAGGGCGACTCCGGGTGCGCCCGGACGACGGTGCGCGGCGCGGCGCCACCGGCCAGCTCGGCGGCGGCGGGGTCCTCGGGGAGGTGGGTGGGCGGGGGGCCGGCCATCAGGTCCACAGGGCTCATGGCGTCATTGTGCTCCGCGGGCCCACCGCGCTGTCCGCGAGGGTGAGCCGGGGAAGGAATGTCGGCGCCCGGTGGTTGGGTCCAGCCATGACCTCGGACCTCACCGCACCGGCCGCCGCCCGCGGCGCCGAGCAGCCTGCGACGAAGGACCCATGGCCGGCGCTGTTCGCGCTCTGCCTGGGCTTCTTCATGATCCTCGTCGACTCCACCATCGTCTCGGTGGCCACCCCGGCGATCATCGAGGACCTCGACGCCGACGTGAACAGCGTCGTCTGGGTCACCAGCGCCTACCTGCTGGCCTACGCCGTCCCGGTGCTCATCACCGGACGCCTCGGCGACCGCTTCGGCCCCAAGCGCCTCTACCTCATCGGGCTCACGGTCTTCACCCTCGCCTCGCTGTGGTGCGGCCTCACCACCACGGTCGAGGGCCTGATCATCGCTCGCGTGGTCCAGGGCCTGGGCGCGGCGATGATCACGCCGCAGACGATGGCCATCATCACCCGCATCTTCCCCGCCGAGCGCCGCGGCAAGGCGATGGCGCTGTGGGGCGCCACCGCCGGCGTCGCCACGCTCGTGGGCCCGATCCTCGGCGGCGTCCTGGTCGACGCGCTGGGCTGGGAGTGGATCTTCTTCATCAACATCCCCGTCGGCATGGTCGGCTTCGCGCTGGCCTGGCGCCTGGTCCCGACGCTGGAGACCCGCCAGCACCGCTTCGACTGGCTCGGCGTCGTGCTCAGCGGCGCGGGCATGTTCCTGCTCGTCTTCGGCATCCAGGAGGGCCAGCAGAAGAGCTGGGCGGCCTGGATCTGGGCGATGATCGGCGCCGGCCTGATCGTCTTCGCGCTGTTCGTCTACTGGCAGTCGCGCAACACCCGCGAGCCGCTCGTGCCGCTGGGCCTCTTCCGCGACCGCAACTTCTCGCTGGCCAACGTCGCCATCACCGCGATGGGCTTCGCGATCACCGCGCTGGCCTTCCCGCTCATGCTCTGGGCGCAGGTCGTGCGCGGCCTGAGCCCCACCCGCGCGGCGCTGCTGCTGGTGCCGATGGCGATCATGTCCATCGTCCTGGCGCGCTTCGTGGGCGGTCTCACCGACCGCGTCCACCCGCGCCGCATCGCCGGCTTCGGCTTCGCCGCGGCCATCGTCGCGATCGCCTGGCTCTCCCAGGAGATGAAGCCCGAGGACTCCCTGTGGTGGCTGGTGCCGCCGATGGTCCTGCTCGGCATCGGCAACGCCTTCATCTGGGCCCCCAACAGCGCCACCGCCACCCGCAACCTGCCCATCCACCAGGCCGGCGCGGGAGCGGGCGTCTACAACGCGACCCGTCAGGTCGGTGCGGTGCTCGGCTCGGCGGCCATCGCCGTGCTCATCGACGCCCGTCTGGCCGCCGAGGGCCTGGGCGCCTTCCAGGGTCGCGGCCCGGACGCCGCCGGTGGCGGGGTCGCGCTCCCCGACGCCGTCGCCTCGGGCTTCTCCACCGCGATGTCGCAGGCCATGCTGCTCCCGGCCGTCGTGCTGATCGCCGGTCTCGCCGCGGCGCTGCTCTTCGAGCGCCCGCGTCACGCCGGCTACGGCGGCTGACCCGCCCGACGCCAGCGCACTCGTACGACGAACGCCGCCCCGGTCCGTGGAGGACCGGGGCGGCGTTCGCGTGACGCGGGGGGTGATCAGGCCGAGAGCGTGCGACCCGCCGAGCTGAGGTGCTGGCAGGCCTCGACGATGCGCTCGGCCATGCCGGCCTCGGCGGCCTTGCCCCAGGCGCGGGGGTCGTAGGCCTTCTTGTTGCCGACCTCGCCGTCGACCTTGAGGACGCCGTCGTAGTTGCTGAACATGTGCGCGGCCACCGGGCGGGTGAAGGCGTACTGGGTGTCGGTGTCGATGTTCATCTTCACGACGCCGTAGCTCACGGCCTCCGCGATCTCCTCGGCCGAGGAGCCCGAGCCGCCGTGGAAGACGAGGTGGAAGGGCTTGCTGCCGGCCTCGAGGCCGAACTCGGAGACGACGGCCTCCTGGGCGGCCTTGAGCACCGAGGGACGCAGCTTCACGCCGCCGGGCTTGTAGACGCCGTGCACGTTGCCGAAGGTCAGCGCGGTCATGTAGTAGCCGCGGTCGCCGTGGCCGAGCGCCTTCGCGGTGGCGATGGCGTCCTCGGGGGTGGAGTAGAGCTTCTCGTTGATCTCGTTCTCGACGCCGTCCTCCTCGCCGCCGACGACGCCCACCTCGATCTCGAGGATGATCTTCGCGGCGATCGACTTCTCGAGGAGCTCCTCGGCGATGAGCAGGTTCTCCTCCAGCGGCACCGCGGAGCCGTCCCACATGTGCGACTGGAACAGCGGGGCCTCGCCGCGCTGGACGCGCTCGGCGGAGAGGGCCAGCAGCGGACGCACGAAGCCGTCGAGCTTGTCCTTGGGGCAGTGGTCGGTGTGCAGCGCGATGTTGACCGGGTAGCTCTTGGCGACCTCGGCGGCGTAGGCCGCGAAGGCGACCGAGCCGGTGACCATGTCCTTGACCGACGGGCCGGACAGGTACTCCGCGCCACCGGTGGAGATCTGGATGATGCCGTCGGAGCCGGCGTCCGCGAAGCCCTTGAGGGCGGCGTTCAGCGTCTGCGACGACGACACGTTGATGGCCGGGAACGCGAAGGAGCCGGCCTTGGCGGCGTCCAGCATCTCGGCGTAGATCTCGGGGGTGGCGATGGGCACGGGAGGCTCCTGGGATCGGGGTCGACGACGGCGCCCAGACTAGTGCCCGGCCGCGCTGCCCGGACCGGCGTCCGGGGAGACCCCGGGCCAGCACGGCGTGACGAGCGCTACGTGCCGATCCCGTGACCCCGCGTGACCCCGCGTCACGTGCTGCGTTGTCCAGGCACCCCATCCCCGCGCCGGCCAGCCCTCCCCTCCCCCGGCGCTCCGCGAGGAGACCCCCATGCCACGACCCCCTGCCCTGACCCGCCTCGTCGCCCTCACCGCGGTGGCCGGCCTGACCCTGGGCCTTCCGCTCGCGCAGGCCAGCGCCGAGCGCCAGGAGCGCACCGCAGCCGAGGCGTTCCGCCCCGCGCTGGTCACCGTCGACACCGCCGGACGCGCCGACCGCACCCGGCTCGAGCGGCTCGGCCTCGACCTCACCGAGCACGCCGGCCACGACTACGCCGAGGTGGTGCTCCACAGCGCGGCCGAGAAGGAGGCCCTCCTGGCGGCCGGCTTCACCTGGACCGTGCGCATCCCCGACCTGGTGGAGCGCGAGATCGAGCGGCAGCGCCTGGACGCCGCCTACGCCGCGTCGCGCACGCGCTCGCCGATGCCGTCGGGCCGCACGGCCTACCGCACCCTGGCCGACTACGAGGCCGACATGACCTCCCTCTCCTCGACCCACCCCCGGATCGCGAAGAAGCTCACCCTGCCGCTGAGGACCCTCGACGGCAAGACCGTGCACGGCCTCGAGATCGGCAGCGACGTGCGCCGCCGAGCCACCGGCCGTCCGACGTTCCTGCTGATGGGCCTGCACCACGCCCGCGAGTGGCCCTCCGGCGAGCTGGCGATGGAGTTCGCCACCGACCTGGTGAAGAGCTACGGCAAGGACGGCCGCATCACCCGCCTCCTCGACCGCGCCCGCGTGATCGTGGTGCCGGTGGTCAATGCCGACGGCTTCGACCTCTCCCGCACCGACGGCGACGTCGTCGACCTGCGCGAGCTCAACGACGCCGACCCCCTCGACGGCACCGGCACGACGCTGGCCACGCCCGGCCAGGCCTACAAGCGCAAGAACTGCCGCGTCGTCGACGGCGTCGACACCCCCGACGGCACCTGCCGGGCCACGCTCACCAGCCCCGGTGGCTTCGGCCTCGGCGTCGACCTCAACCGCAACTACGGCGGCTTCTGGGGCGGTCCGGGCGCGGCGGCCACGACGCCGGACGTCGGCGAGGTCGGCGCCGGTGCGGCCGACCCGACCTACCGTGGCGCGGCTCCGTTCTCCGAGCCGGAGACCCAGAACATCCAGCGGCTGGTCCGCAGCCGCCAGGTGACGATGCTGATCTCCAACCACACCTTCTCCAACCTGGTGCTGCGGCCCAACGGCGTCGCCCCGACGACGATCGGCCCCGACGGCATCCCGGTGGGCGACGCACCCGACGAGGCCGGCCTCAAGCGCCTCGGCGCCGCGATGACCCGCCAGAACGGCTACCAGAACATCCACGGCTGGCAGCTCTACGACACCACCGGCACCACCGAGGACTGGTCCTACAACGCCACCGGCGGCTACGGCTACACCTTCGAGATCGGCGCGAACGAGTTCCACCCGCCGTTCGCGGAGGTCGTCGACGAGTACCGCGGCGCCGGCCGCTACGCCGGCCGGGGCAACCGCGAGGCCTACCTGATCGCGCTCGAGCACGCGGTCGACACCACCTACCAGGGCGTCCTGACCGGCAGCGCGCCCGCCGGCGCGGTCCTGCGCCTGCGCAAGACCTTCTCCTCCCCCACGTGGTCGTCGTCCTTCCGGGACTTCGTCGACTCCTCGATCACCGTGCCCGCCAGCGGCCGGTTCTCGTGGATCGTCAACCCCTCGACCCGCCCGGTCGTGCGCTCGCGCACCTACGAGAAGATCGCCGCCACGCCGTTCGCCACGAAGACCTTCGAGGGCGGCATGCTCACCCCGGTCACCGGCACGGCCGACTACGAGTACGTCGTCCAGCGCACCACCGACGTGTTGAAGGTCGACCTCACCTGGCCGACGCCCGACGACCTCGACCTGGCGGTCTACCGCAGGAAGGCCGACGGCACGCTCACCGAGGTCGGCACCTCCGGCAACGCGCCGGGGACGCCCGAGAGCGTCCAGGTGCTCGACGCCGCGCCGGGCACCTACGTCGTCCGGGTGCTCAACTACACCTCGGTGTCGCCGAGCCACACCGTGGTCGTCGGCCAGTACGACGCGACCACCGCCCGGACGCCCGGCACGCGCGAGGCCTACACGCTGACCTGCGAGGTCGATGGAAAGGTGCGCGCCTCCAGCAAGGTCTACGTCGACCGCGGCCAGGTGCGGCGTCTGGACCTGGCCCGCGCCTGCCGGCGCTGATCGCGACGGCGTCGATCCTGACGGCGGGCGGGGGCGTCCCCGCCCGCCGTCAGGATCTCGTCGTTCCGCGGACGCGATGCCCCCTGCGGCACTAGCGTCGCCTCGACCCCAGCCCGCGCCTCGTGCGCGCGGGCCTCTCTCGGATCTCTCGGATCTGGACCTCGGAAGGCTCCCCATGTCCCCTCGCACCACCGTGACGCGCCCTGGCCGGGTGCGCCGCGCGCTCGTCTCCGGCCTGGCCCTGGCCGGCCTGGCCTCTCTCACCCTCGTCGCCGGACTAGCCGCTCAGTCGGCCCGCGCGGCTGACGAGGACCCGCAGCTGACCGGCGCGCCCGCCGTCGGCTCCTGCTACGACGCCACCTACGCCGACGGCGAGCAGCCGGCGCTCGAGAAGCAGTCCTTCGACTGCGGCACCGCCACGCACACCATGTGGGTGCTCGGCGTGGCCAAGGTGCCCGCGAAGTACCAGCTCACCTTCGACTCCCGCGACTTCGGCAAGTGGGTCTACTCCCAGTGCCAGGCCTTCCAGAAGACGACCATCGGCGGCGACGTCTCTCGCAACCTGCGATCGATCTACCAGTTCTGGAACTTCCTGCCGACGCAGGCCCAGATCGACGCCGGCGCCCGCTGGGTCTCCTGTGTCGCCTCGATCTACCAGGACGGCGACCTGCGCCGCACCAGCACCGTGAAGGTCCCGACCCTGAAGTCCGGCATCCCGAACGAGGTGGCGTGGTGCCTGCGCCGCAGCGGCAGCGAGACCGACCGTCCGTGCGTGCTCAGCCACACCCACCGCGCCGTCTGGGCGACCGTGGTCTACCGCAAGCCCACCGCGGCGAACATGCGCAGCGCCGGCTACACCTGCCGCAAGCACGTGAAGAACTACCGCTACAGCCGCTACAACACCTGGAAGCGCTCCGCGAGCAGCTTCAACCTGGTGTGCTTCGAGCCCACCAAGCGCTGACCCAGCGCTGCCTCAGCGCTCGTCCGTCGACCTCGGGCCGCCGCCGCGCCATGCGGCGTCGGTGCCGAGGTCGACGTGCGTCCGGACCCAGGAGTGCATGGCGATCGCGGCCGCCGCCGAGGCGTTGATGGAGCGCGTCGAGCCGAACTGGGCGATGGAGAAGGTGCCGTCGCAGGCCTCCCGCGCCGGCTCGGAGAGCCCCGGACCCTCCTGGCCGAAGAGCAGGCACACCCGTCGCGGCAGCTCGGCGGTCTCCAGCGGCAGCGATCCGGGCAGGTTGTCGACGCCGTAGAGGGCGACGTCGCGCTCGTGCAGGTAGGCGGCGAGGGTCGCGACGTCGCGATGGTGCCGCACGTGCTGGTAGCGGTCGGTGACCATCGCGCCGCGCCGGTTCCAGCGTCGGTTCCCGACGATGTGCACCTCGGCGGCGAGGAAGGCGTTGGCGCTGCGCACGATGGTGCCGATGTTGAAGTCGTGCTGCCAGTTCTCGATGGCCACGTGGAAGTCGTGACGCCGCCCGTCGAGATCGGCGACGATCGCCTCGAGGCGCCAGTAGCGGTAGCGGTCGACGACGTTGCGTCGGTCGCCCTGGGCGAGCAGCTCGGGATCCCAGTGCTCGCCCTCGGGCCAGGCGCCGGGCCACGGGCCGACGCCCACCTCGGCGGGGCCGTGCGGCATGGGGTCGTAGGGAGCGCGCGACTCCTCGGCCGGCTCCTCGCCCGGTTCCCCTCCCGCGGGCTCCTCGCTCATGCGCGCAGGGTACGGTGAGCGGGTGACACCGACGGCCTCGGCCCTCCTGACCCCCGTGCTGACGCCGCTCCTGCTGGGCATCTCGTGGATGGAGCCCCAGTGGCTCCTCGACCAGTTCGGCGGCTCCTTCATCTGGATCAGCCTCGCGATCGTCTTCGTCGAGTGCGGCCTCTTCTTCCCCTTCCTCCCCGGCGACACGCTGCTCTTCGCGCTCGGCCTGTTCGTGGCCGGCCGCAAGATCGAGGTCCTCGGCATCGGCACGCCGCTCACCGAGATGGTCGTCGCGATCATCCTGCTGGGCGTCGCGGCGCTGCTGGGCAACGTCGTCGGCTACGAGATCGGACGCAAGGTCGGCCCGCCGCTCTACCAGCGCGACGGCCGCATCCTCAAGCGCTCCTACTTCGACAAGACCGGCGCGTTCTTCGACAAGCACGGCAACAAGGCGCTGGTGATCGGCCGCTTCGTGCCGTTCGTGCGCACCTACATCACCGTCGTCGCCGGCGTCACGCAGATGGAGCGCCGCCGCTTCTTCACCTGGAGCGCCGTCGGCGCGGCCGCCTGGGTCCTCAGCATCACGCTGCTCGGCTACTTCCTGGGCCGCACGTTCCCGGCCCTCGGCGAGAACCTCGACTACGCCATCATCGCGATCGGCCTGTTCACCGTGATCCCGCTGGCGTGGGAGGCCTTCCGGCACCGTCACAAGCACCACGACGCCGACGAGCCCGCCGGCGACTCAGCCCAGGCCTGACCCGGGCCTGACACGCGCTGCTCAGGCGGCGCGAGGACGCCGCAGCCGCCGCACCAGCCAGCGGAGCAGGAGCAGCGCCACGGCGCCGAGCACGACGACCTGCAGCACGCCGACGATCGGCTCGATGCGGTGGTACTGCTCGCCCAGCTCGTAGCCGGCGAGCACGAACACGGTGTTCCAGATCAGGGAGCCCGCCAGCGTCAGCAGCGTGAAGACCGGCAGCGGCATCGCGTCGACGCCGGCCGGCACCGAGACCAGGCTGCGGAAGACCGGCACCATCCGCCCGAGGAACACCGCCTTGCGACCGTGCCGGGCGAACCACTCCTCGGTGCGGGTCAGGTCGGCCTCGTCGACCAGCGGCAGGCGCGCCCACAGCGCGTGGACGCGCTCACGGCCGACGACGCGACCGAACGCGTAGAGCACCAGCGCGCCGATCACCGAGCCGGCGGTGGTGGCGAGGATCGCGGCGGTCAGCGAGAACCCGCCCTGGCTGGCGGTGAAGCCCGCCAGCGGCAGGATGATCTCGCTGGGCAGCGGCGGGAAGAGGTTCTCCAGCGCGATGGCGATGCCGGCGCCGAGCGGACCGAGCCGCTCCATGAGATCGACGGCCCAGCCGGCGACGCCCCCGAGGTCGTCGGGCGAGGTGGCGGTGGCGAGGACGGGGGTCACGTCCGACAGTGAAGCCGAGGGGTGGTCGCGGGTCAGCCCCGAGCGGCGTCGAGGTCGGCCTTGGTGAGCACGGGCCGCACCTCGAGGTCGACGTCGGCCAGCGGGTTCTCCCCGGCGGGGCTGCGGTCGATCGCGCACACGACGACCTCGACGATCGCGCCGGCCTCGCGCAGCGCGCGCGTGGCGTCGCGCACGGCGCCGCCGGTGGTGATGACGTCCTCGATCAGGGTGACGCGGCGGCCCTCGACGGCCGGGCCCTCGGCGAGCTTGCAGGTGCCGTACTCCTTGGCCTTCTTGCGCACGAACAGCGCCGGCTGTCCGCTGAGGCTGGAGACCATCGTGGCGATCGGGACGCCGCCGAGCTCGAGGCCGCCGAGCAGCTCGGTGCCCTCGGGCAGCAGCGGCACCATGGCCTCGGCGACGCGGCGCAGCAGGCCGGGGTCGGACTCGAAGAGGTACTTGTCGAAGTACTCGTGCGAGACCTGCCCCGAGCGGAGCGTGAAGGTGCCCTGCAGGCGGCAGAGGGCGTCGACGTCGGCGGCGAGGGTGGGATCGCTGGTCACGGGGACCATTCAACCGCCCGCGTAGGGTCGGCCGCGTGACCGCCTCGCGTCTGACCGGCATCCCGCCGACGATCTTCGCCGAGATGTCGGCCCTCGCCGCCCGCACGGGCGCGCTCAACCTGGGCCAGGGCTTCCCCGACGCCGACGGGCCGCCGGAGCTGCTCGAGGCGGCCCGGCGGGCGATCGCCGAGGGCCGCAACCAGTACGCGCCGGGCATCGGCGTCCCCGAGCTGCGGGCGGCGATCGCCCGGCACCAGGCCCGGAACTACGGCCTGGAGGTCGACCCCGACGCCGAGGTCGCCGTCACCACCGGCGCCACGGAGGCCATCGCCGGGGCGCTGCTCGGCCTGGTGGAGCCCGGCGACGAGGTGGTCGTCCTCGAGCCCTACTACGACTCCTACGTGGCGATGCTGCAGATGGCCGGCGCCGTGCGGCGCCCCGTGACGCTGCGGGCGCCGCACTTCCGGCTCGACGTCGAGGAGCTGCGCGCGACCGTCACGCCCCGCACGCGGTTCGTGCTGCTCAACACCCCGCACAACCCCACCGGCACGGTGCTCACCGACGCCGAGCTGGCCGCGGTGGCGCAGCTCGCCCGCGAGCGCGACCTGATCGTGATCACCGACGAGGTCTACGAGCACCTCACCTTCGACGGCGTCCGCCATACGCCGATCGCGACGCTGCCGGGCATGTGGGAGCGCACCCTGACGCTCTCCAGCGCCGGGAAGTCCTACTCGGTCACCGGCTGGAAGGTCGGCTGGGCCGTCGGCCCGCGCCACCTCGTCGCCGCGGTGGTCGCGGCCAAGCAGTGGCTCACCTACACCTCCGCGTCGGCCTTCCAGCCGGCGATCGCCCATGCGCTGGATCACCTGCCCGACGCGCCCGCCGCGCTCGCCGCCGACCTCCAGGAGCGGCGCGACCTCCTCTGCGACGGGCTGGCGGCGCTCGGCCTGCCCGCCCACCGCCCGGCCGGCACCTACTTCGCCACCACCGACGTCTCCCACCTCGGCTGGGACGACGGCCGCGCCTTCTGCCTGGCGCTGCCCGAGCGGGCCGGCGTCGTCGCCATCCCGACGCAGGGCTTCCACGACGACGCCGAGGCCGGTCGTCACCTGGTGCGCTGGGCGTTCTGCAAGGACCGCCGCACGCTGGTCTCCGCCCTGGAGCGGCTGGGCGACGCCCGCCTCGAGCACTGACGCGAGCCGCTCCGCTCAGGTGCGGGGGTCTCGACAAGCTCGACCACCGAACCCCTCCGGTGATCGAGCCTGTCGAGATCCGGTGGGTCAGCGGCGCTGGGTGCACCAGCGCCGCACGTCGGCCTGCTGCAGCAGGGCGACGACGGCGAACGCGCCGATCGCCGGCACCAGCGCCGGCGGGGAGCCCACGACGCCCAGCACGAGGACGACGCCGGCCGCCGCAGCCGACACCGTCAGCGCGATGCGCGCCCAGCGCGAGCCGAGGAAGGTCAGCAGCGCCAGCGCGATGGCCACCAGCGACCACACGACGCCGACGACGGCGAGCACGAGCACGCCGGCGAGGAGGGCGTCACGGTCGACGCCGGAGTCGGCGATCTGCGGGCTGCGCCGCATCGCCTCGTCGAGCAGGCCGTTGCCGTCGGCGGCCACGGCCACTCCGAGGATGGCCAGCATCGCCGCGGTGAGGCCGCACAGCACCCAGGTGAGCACGCAGGCCGCGACCAGCGCGCCCGGGCGGCGGGTCAGCGGGGCGACCGACGACGCGTACGGGCCCTGAGGCGCGGGCGCTGAGGGATGCGCGGGAGCAGACGGGCGCGCGTAGGGGTTCGGATAGGGCGGCGGCTGCGGGGCGCTCGGGTCGTGGGGCACGGCCGGCGGCGGCACGGCGCGGTCGACCGGCGGCTGTGCGGGCGGCGCCGGCGGCGGGGGCGTCGACGCGGGCGGACGCGGCTGGCGCACTCGCGGCTCGGGGATGGGCTGGCCGGCGTACCAGGCCCGCGCCGGCTGGGCCCACAGCATGGCGGCGCCGGCGGCGATGACGGCCGAGAGCAGGCCCGCGGAGGGCATGCCGGACACGAACACCGGGATCGCCAGCACGGTCAGACCCCAGCGGGCGCTGGCCGAGCGCTGCAGCACGTAGAAGCCGAGGATCGCGGTGGCGGTGGCGCAGCCGGCGGCCACCAGCGCGAGCACCCGCAGGAGGTCGAGGGTCTCGCGGGTGGAGAGTCCGAAGGTGGAGCCCGGCGGCTCGGCGAGGAACATCTCGACCTGCTCGCGCATGTCCAGCGAGCGCAGGCTCGGGATGTAGCTGAGCTGGGTGAGCACCGTGAAGGCCGAGGCCAGCACGATGATCCAGGCGGTCACGGTGACCTGCCGGGGACGAGGGCTGGCGGGGGCGCTCATGGCCTCCATTCCACCAGACGCCGGGTGAGCGCCCGCCGCCCGCGTCTCAGGCGGCCCGCGCGGCCTTCTCCGCCGCGACCCGGCGGGCCTGCTGCTGCAGGCGCGCCTGCGCGGCCCGACGGACCTTCGCGCCGCCCGTGCTCATCGCGTAGAGGAGCTTGAGCTGGGACGGGGCGTTGCGGACCGTGGTGGTCTCCAGCCAGCCGTTGGGCAGCGAGAGCCGGACGACCTTGTGCCAGGCCGAGTAGACCTGCTGCGGCAGCGGCGCCTCGTGGTAGTTGAGGTCGTACTTCTCGAACAGCGCCTTCACCTTCGGCGCGACCTCGGCGTACCGGTTGCTCGGCAGGTCCGGGAAGAGGTGGTGCTCGATCTGGTGGGAGAGGTTGCCCGACATCAGGTGCACCGCGCGGCCGCCGGAGATGTTGGCCGAGCCGAGCATCTGGCGCAGGTACCACTCGCCGCGGGTCTCGTTGGCCGGGATCGCCTTCTTCTCGAAGGTCTCGACGCCCTCGGGGAAGTGGCCGCACATGATCACCGAGTGCGACCAGACGTTGCGCACGACGTTGGCGACGAGGTTCGCGGCCAGGGTCGGCACGAACGAGCCGGTGGGCGCGGAGAGCAGCGGGTGGACGACGTAGTCCTTGGTGGCCTGCTTGCGGATCTTGGCGAGCGTGCCCTTGGCGCGGCGCTTGAACTCCTCGCTGCGCTTCTCCTTGGGGATGCGCAGGTTGCGGCCGAGCTCGAGGTCGTAGGCGGCGATGCCGTACTCGAAGAGGCAGGCGTTGAGGAAGTTCCACAGCGGCTGGCCGAGGTACATCGGGTGCCAGCGCTGGTCCTCGTCGACGCGCATGATGCCGTAGCCGAGGTCGTTGTCCTTGCCGACGATGTTCGTGTACGTGTGGTGCACCTCGTTGTGGCTGTGCTTCCAGCCCTCGGCGGTCGAGGCGTTGTCCCACTCCCAGGTGGTGGAGTGGATCTTGGGGTCGCGCATCCAGTCCCACTGGCCGTGCATGACGTTGTGGCCGATCTCCATGTTCTCGAGGATCTTGGCCACCGAGAGGCCCATCGTGCCGAGCACCCAGGCGGGCGGGAACGCGCTGGCCAGCAGGACGGCGCGGCTGGCGAGCTCGAGGCGACGCTGGGCTTCGACGACGCGCCGGATGTAGGCGGCGTCGCGCTCGCCGCGGCTGTCGAGCACGTCCTGACGGATGGCGTCGAGCTCGATGCCGATCTGCTCGACGTCCTCGGGGGTCAGGTGGGCGATCGGGCTCTCGGGCTTCTTCGTGATGGTGGTCATCGCTGGGCCTCCTACAGCTGGATCTCGCAGGTGCCGGCGGCGGCCGACACGCAGGTCTGGATGGGCAGGCCGCCGGCGGCGGTCTCCCCGGGGGTGGCGACGGTGATCGCGCCGTTGCGCAGGTCGCGCACCGCACCCTCGCGCAGCGGCACGACGCAGCCGAAGCAGACGCCCATGCGGCAGCCGCTGGGCATGAGGACGCCGGCCGCCTCGCCGGCGTCGAGCAGGCTGGTGGCGCCGTCGGCCTCGACGGTGGTGGCGGCGCCGGAGCCGGTGAAGGTGACGGTGCCGCCGTCGCCGGGCTCGACGGTGGTGGCGCGGAACCGCTCGGTGAACAGCGGCAGGCCACGGCCCTCGTGGTGCTGCTCGAGGGCGTCGAGGAGCCCGGCCGGGCCGCAGGCGAAGGTGGCGCGCTCGTCGAGGTCGGGCACGAGCGCGGCGAGGTCGGCGACGTCGAGCACGCCGTGCTCGTCGTCGAAGCGGCTGACCAGGCGGATCGCGCCGGCGGCGTCGAGGGCGGCGAGGTCGCGGGCGAAGATGGTGTCGGGGCGGCTGGGCGCGAGGTGCACCACGACGATGTCATGCTGCGCGCTGCGGCCGGGCCGCAGGACGCCGGCGTCGGTGGACGGGAACAGGTTGCGCAGCATCCCGATGACCGGGGTGATGCCGGAGCCCGCGGTGACGAAGAGGAACCGACCGCCGTCCTCGGGGAGCACGAACTCGCCGTCGGCCTGCTCGAGGTGCACCAGCGTGCCGGGGCGCAGGCCGTGCACGAGGAACGGCGAGACGGTGCCGCCGGGCACGGCCTTGACGGTGACGCTGATGAGGCCGTCGCGACGCGGGCCGTGGGTCAGCGAGTAGGCCCGCCAGTGCCGCACGCCGTCGACGTCGACGCCGATGCGGAGGTACTGGCCGGGACGGTGCCCGGCCCAGTCCTTGCCCGGCTTGAGCACGATCGTGGCGGCGTCGGGGGTCTCGGGCTCGACCGCGACCACGCGGGCCCGCAGGTCGGCGCCGCGACGCAGCGGGTCGAAGAGATCGAGGACGTCGGCCGGCATGAGCGGGGTCACCGCGGCTTCGGCCACCCGCATCAGGGCATCGGCGACGACGGACATGCTGACGAGCATGATCGATCACCAGGGGTAAGGTCCTGTGTCGTCGACGTGAACCAGAGACCGGATCTTGTTCGCAGATGACAAAAAGAGCCGGAGCAGCGGACCTCAGGAGGCACCATGGCGCGTCGCGCACCCCGCCGCGACGGCGAGGGCACGCCCGACCGCGGCCTGGTCACCGGCCTGCGTCTGCCGCCCGACGTCGTCTCCCGCATGCGCGCCGAGCTGCCCGGCACCGCCGAGCGCGTCGTGGCCGGGATCATCACCGACGTCCCCAGCTACCGCGACGCGCTGAGCGGCTCGATGGGCGCCAACATCCGCAACGCCGTCCAGCTGGCCCTGGGCGGCTTCCTCTCCCTGGCCTCGGGACGGCGCGGCGTCGACCCCCGCACCCCCACCGCCCCGGCCGTCGAGGGCGCCTACCAGCTCGGCCGCGGCGAGGCCCGCAGCGGCCGCTCCACCGACGCCCTGCTGGCCGCATACCGCATCGGAGCGCGCATCTCCTGGCGCGAGCTCTCCGGCATCGCCGTGCAGGCCGGGCTCCCGCCCGAGCAGCTGGCCGGCTTCGCCGAGCTGGTCTTCGCCTTCATCGACGAGCTCTCCGCGGCCAGCGCCGCGGGTCACGCCGACGAGCTGGCCGACACCGGCCGGGTGCGTCAGCAGCTGCTCGAGCGGCTGGGCCGGCTGCTGCTCGAGGGCGCCCCTGCCGAGGTGGTGCTCGACGCCGCCGCTCGCGCCGACTGGCCGGTGCCCGAGACCCTCACCGTCGTGCTCGTGCCCGCGGCCCAGGTGCGACCGGTGCTGGCCGGCGTCCCGGCGGCGACCCTCGTGGTGGCCGCGCCTCCGGGTCTCGCGACCGACGGCGAGGGCACCGAGGACGGCTCCGCCCTGCTGGTGCCCGACCTCCACGGCCATCGCCGCGCCGTCCTCCAGCAGGCCACCGCCGCCCGCGGCTGCGTGCTCGGACCCGCCCGTCCCTGGACCGAGGCGCCGCTGTCGTGGGAGCGCGTCCTGCGCGCCCGGGCGCTGGGGTTGGCGGGCGACACCGACGAGCACCTCGTCCGCCTCGTGCTCGCGGCCGACCCCGCGGGCGTCGCCGACCTGCGCGCCCAGGCCCTCGCGCCGCTCGCCGGGCTGCGCCCGGCCACCGTCGAGAAGCTCACCGAGACGCTGCGGGCCTGGCTGCTGCACCAGGGCCGACGCGACGACGTCGCCGCCGCGCTGTTCGTGCACCCCCAGACCGTCCGCTACCGCCTCGGTCAGCTGCGCGAGCGCTACGGCGAGGCCCTCGACGACCCGCAGACGGTGCTGGCGCTCGTGCTCGCCCTGGCCTGACCCAGCCCGACCCGGCCCGGCCCGACCGCAGGGGCGCTCGCTGCCCCTAGGCTGCGGTGCGTGCGCCGCGCTCCCGTCCTGCTGCTCGCGACCGCGGCCTGCCTGGTGAGCCTGGCCGGCCTGCTCGCCGGCTGCTCCGACGACCCGCCGCCCGCGCCGATCGACTACGTCGCCTTCGGCGACTCCTACTCCGCCGGCGTCGGCATCCCCGAGCCCGACTCGCTCGCGTGCGACCGGTCCACGAACGACTACGCCCACCAGCTGACGACCCGCCTGCGCACCGAGGGCGTCCCGGTGAACCTCGAGGACGTCACCTGCTCCGGGGCGAGCATGGGCTCCCTCGTCGCACCACAGGCCCGTCCGCAGGCCACGGTGCCGCCGCAGGGCCAGGTGCTCGACGCCGGCACCGACCTGGTCACCTTCGGGCTCGGCGGCAACGACGACGGCATCTTCGCCACCATCACCACCGTCTGCCCCGGGCTGCGCGAGCGCGACCCGTCCGGTGCGCCGTGCCGCCGCTCGCAGCGCCGCGAGGGCGGGGACCGCCTGATGGTGGCCGCCGCCCGGGTGCGCGACGACGCCGGCCGTGCGCTCGCGGCCATCGCCGAGCGCGCGCCGAAGGCCCGGATCGTGGTGGTCGGCTACCCGACGATCACCCCCGAGAGCGGCACCTGCCCCGACCTGCTGCCGCTGGCCGACGGCGACGTCGCCTGGTTCGGCGAGGTCGTCGACCGCGTCAACACCTCGCTGCGGGCCGCCGCCCGCGACGCGGGGGTCGACTTCCTCGACCTCGCCCGCGCCACCCGCGGCCACGACGTGTGCTCCGCCGACCCGTGGGTCAACGGCGCGCAGCCCGGCCCCGACGGCAGCCGGCCGATCCACCCCCGCAAGGTCGTCCACGAGCTCGCCGGCCGGCTGCTCCAGGACCTCCTCGAGCAGGACCCACCCGGCCGGGGCTGATCACCGCCGACCGCGTAGCGTCGGAGGCATGGCCCGCTCGTCCTCCCGTCGCACCTCCCGCCTCCTCGCAGGCTCCGCCGTCGTGCTGCTCGTCGCCGCGCTCGCCGGGGCGTGCTCCTCGGACTCCGAGGAGCCCGCGGCGAAGAAGAGCCCCTCGGCCTCCGCGTCGGGCTCGCCCACGCGCGGCACCGGCCCGTACCCGGTCTACGTCGCCCTCGGCGACTCCTTCACCGCCGCTCCCGGCGTCCCGAAGACCGACTCGGACGACGGCTGCCTGCGCTCGGACGGCAACTACCCGCACCTCCTGGCCGCCGCGCTGGGCAGCGGGCTCACCGACGTCTCGTGCTCCGGCGCCGACTCCACCGCCCTCGTCGGCGTGCAGCGCACCAGCGACGGCGAGATCCACCCGGCCCAGTTCGACGCCCTCAGCGACGGCGTCGACCTCGTCACCGTGGGCATGGGCGGCAACGACCTCCAGCTCTTCTCCTCGGTGCTGGGCGCGTGCGTCTCCCAGGCCCGCTCGGAGCCGAACGGCAAGCCGTGCACCGACGCCGGCGCCGCGAAGGTCGGCCCCACGCTCAAGCAGATCCAGGACCGTCTCGCCGCGGTGTTCTCCGGCGTCAAGAACCGCGCGCCGAACGCCACCATCGTGGCCGTCGGCTACCCGCAGGTGATCCCGGCCTCGGGCACCTGCCGCGACCTCCTGCCGCTGGCCACCGGCGACTACCCGTTCGCCCGCCAGGTCAACGAGGGCCTGAACGACGCCGTCAAGGCGGCGGCGAAGCAGTCGAAGGTGCTCTTCGCCGACATCTGGACGGCCTCGGCCGGTCACGACATCTGCGCCTCCGACCCGTGGATCAACGGCATCAAGGAGTCCTCGGGCGCGATCCCGTTCCACCCCTTCGCCGCGGAGCAGAAGGCCGTGGCCGCGGAGATCGAGAAGGTGCTGCCGAAGGGCACCGGCGCCTGAGCGCCAAGTCCACCCCGGAGCCGGCTCAGCGGGCCCGGACGAGATCGACGGCCACCAGCTGACCGACGTCGTTGCTCCACACCCGCACGGCGAGGTCGTCGGCGCAGGAGGCGCGCCGCGGCCGGATGACGCGCACCTGGGAGCCGCCGGTGTCGGTGGGCGTGCTCGGCCGGGTGAGGCAGAGGCCGGCGAGGTCGCCCAGGCGCACGCCGTCGGCGTCGCGGATCGACGTCACGGCCGAGCGGGCGACGCCGCGGAGCGCGTAGGCGTCGCGGTCGGCCGAGCGTGCGGCGTCGAGGCTGCGGACGCGGCGGCCGTCGAGGTAGAGCGCCACCGGGGTGTCGACCGGTGGCGCGTCGATCCGACCCGTCGCGAAGTCGACGAAGCGGGCCGCGACGCCCGCGGCGTCGTCGCCCGCGGGGACGCTCAGGCGCGCGCCGCTGGTCGCAGTGGCCTCGACCACCGGGCGGGCACCCTCGCCCGAGGCGGCGGTGCACGCGGCCAGGGGCAGGGCCAGCGACAGGGCGAGGAGCGGCAGGGCCGCGAGGGCGAGGGGCCTGCGGTGCAGGCGGGGGCGGGTCATGCCCCTGCGACGCCGCCCGGAGGCGATCCGGTTGCGCCCGGATCTCCCGGACGCCCGCGCCGCCTCGGAGTCGCCTCGGAGTCGCCTCGGAGTCGCCTCAGAGCCGCCGGTGCACCGGACGGCCGGCGACGACGGTGAGCGCGACCTCGGTGCCCTGCAGGCGTGCGGCCGCCGCGGCGGAGTCCGGCTGCGGGACGAGCGGGTCGTGGTCGAGGAGCACGACGTCGGCGGGCCGGCCCTCGGCGACCTCCAGCCGTCCGTCGACGGAGGCGGCGAAGGCCTCCCGCGGCGTCAGGGCCTGCTCGGGGTGCCAGGGCTCGCGGTCGTCGGCGGAGCGGTGCACGGCGGCGGCCATCGCCAGCCACGGGTCCAGCCGCGCCACCGGGGCGTCGGAGCCGAGCGCGAGGGTGGCGCCGACGTCGAGGAGGTCGCGGAAGGCGAAGCAGCGGTCGGTGCGGTCGGCCCACACCCGCTGCGCGAGGTCGCGGTCGTCGAGCAGATGCGCCGGCTGGACGCTCGCGCGCAGGCCCAGGGCCGCCAGCCGGGCGGCGTCGGCACGGGAGATCAGCTGCGCGTGCTCGATGGAGCCGCCGGCGCCGGTCTCGGCGTAGACCTCCAGCGCCTGGGCGGCCGCCGCGTCGCCGATGGCGTGGGTGGCCACTTCGAGTCCGTGCTGGCGGGCGGTGAGCAGCAGGCGACGCAGCTCGGCGGCGTCGAGGTTCGGCAGGCCCGCGGGGTGCTCCAGGCGCGCGCCGTCGCCGTAGGGCGCGCAGCACCAGGCGGTGCGGGTGTTGAGGGAGCCGTCGCTGATGATCTTCAGCGGCCCCATCGTGAGGCGTCGGTCGCGGGCGTCGGGGTCGAGCGGATCGCCGGTGCGCAGACCTGCGGCGAGCACCGCGTCCAGGCCCTCGGCGTAGGTCGACATCCGCACCCGCAGCAGGTCGCAGCCGTCGTGCCAGCGCTCCAGCCAGTCGGCGGCGCCGCCGCTGAACTCGAAGTCGACCAGGCCGACGACGCCCAGCGCGGCGGCCTCCTCCAGCGCGCGGCGGTAGGCGGCGGGCGAGGTGCCGTCGTCGCCGACGAGCGTCGAGAGGCGACCGTAGGCGGCGAACCACTCGGTCTCGCGGACGACGTCGTCGCGCACCGGGAGGGCCAGGTGCATCAGGGCGGTGGTGTTGAGCCAGGCGTGGTGGGCGTCGCCGGAGATCAGCACCACGGGCACGTCGCCGGAGACGGCGTCGAGCTCGGCGACGGTGGGGTCGCGGTGCCAGCCGGCCGACCGGTGGCCCCAGCCGACGACGGGCAGCTCGGGGTGCGCGGCGATCCGGTCGGCGACGCGACGCACGGCCTGCTCGGGGGAGGTGACGTCGGCGAGGTCGAGGCGCCCCGAGGTGAGCGTCCACTGCGCCAGGTGCACGTGCTGGTCCCACAGCCCGGGGGCCAGCCAGCGGCCGTCGGCCTCGACGACCTCGGCGTCACCGGCCTCGAGGGTGCCCGCCGGTCCGACGGCGGCCACGACGCCGCCGGAGAGCAGCACGTCGACGGGCCCCGGCTCCGCCGCGGCGAGCGCCGGCTCGGCGCGCAGGTCGAGGGGGCGCGCGGAGCGCAGCAGGAGGGCCGGGGCGTGCATGCGCCCACGGTAGAGAGGCGCGCGTCACGACCCGCAGGCGGGCCGGGGCGCGTGGGCCGGGCCCCGCCCGGGTAGGTTCGGGCGCATGGGCTGGAGGATCACGGTCGCCGTCGTGGTGCTCGCGCTCCTCGGAGTCGGGGTCGGCTACGCCGTGGGCGCGAGCGACGAGGCGTCCCCGCGCAGCGTCGACGCCACCCCGGTCACCGCCCGCTCGCCCTCGTTCCCGCGCGAGTCCCCGGTGGTCATCAAGCCCGACCCCGATGACCCCGCGCTCGAGCGCAACCTGCCCACGACGCCCGACGTCGTCGGCGGCCCGCAGCTCGGCGTCCAGGTGCTCGTGCCGGACGGCTGGGTCAAGGTCTCGCGCACGCTGGGCGAGTGGCGCTTCTTCGTGCCCGACCCGGCGCTGAACAACCAGGGCGTGAAGCCCAACACCTACTTCATGCGCGTCACGCTGACGGGCAACCGCTACCAGTCGATCTCCGCCGCCCTCGACGACCGCATCGCCGCCCTGGCCGGCGCCGAGGACGTGAAGAACTTCAAGGTCGAGTCGAAGGGTCGCGACACCTTCGTCGGCACCTACGTCAGCGGCGGGTTCCAACGCGTGACGATGGAGCGCTTCATCGCCTCCCCCGCCGCGCCGAACCAGGCCTACGCGCTGATCGGCATCATCGGCCGCGAGCGCGACCGCGAGGGCATGACCAGCCTCCTGGAGAAGGTCACCGACAACGCCATCGGCTACCTCGCCACGAAGGACGGCTGAGCCCGTCCTGCTGAGCCCGGCCGGCCGGGGTCGGAACCGGGTCAGAACCCGCTGGTGTCGACGCTGTCGAGCACCTGCCGCGCCGTGGCCGCGTCCGCGCTGCGCACCTGCACCCACAGCAGCAGGTTCGAGGACACCTGCAGCACCCGCTCGACGGTGTAGCCGCCGGGGCAGCCCTCGTGGACCACGGTGGTGGACGCCGGCTGGTCGCCGGTGCCGTCGTCGATGACGGGCGGGTCGCTGGAGTCGCACTCGGGATGGCCGGGCATCAGCCCCGGCACCTGGGCGCCAGGGAGGATGCCCAGGAACACGCCCTCGCCGGAGCGTCCGGAGTCGGTCCAGCCACGGGAGTCGCCCACCGAGAGCGCGTCGTAGGGGGTGCCGCCGGCGGCGGCGTCGCCCTGCGGACCCTTCCAGGGGCCGCGTCCGACGACCTTCTCCCAGCCCCGCGGGACCGCGACGCTCAGCGAGCCGCCGGCGTCGGAGACCCGGACGGTGTCGGGCAGGCGCTGCTCGTGCACCCACCAGCCGCCCACGGCGCCGCCGCCGAGGGCGAGCGCGCCGGCCACCACGGAGCCGGCGAGCACGGCGGCGCGTCGGCGGCGCGAGCGGGCCTGCGGCTCGACCGGCGTCTCCTCCTCGGGCAGGGGCAGCGCCGGCGAGGGCGTGGGCCGGCGACCGGGCTGGGTGAGGTGCGGATCGGCGGCCAGCCAGGGGCCGGTCGGCCGGTGGGCGGCCGAGCCCAAGGAGGCCTCGAGCTCCTCCACGAACGTGCTGACGTCGGGGTAGCGCTCCCTGCGCTCCACCGACAGGGCACGCCGGACGACGGCGTCGACGGCGGGGTCGAAGGGACGCTCGAGCGTCGAGAGCGGGTCCGGCGGCGCCGGGTGCGCGGCCTGCTGGAGGCTGGCGTGGGCGTAGGGCGCGCGACCCGAGAGCAGCAGGTAGGCCAGGGCGCCGAGGGAGTACTGGTCGGCGCGGGCGTCGGGGCTCTCGGCCCGGGCCTGCTCCGGCGCGACGTAGGACGGGGTGCCGGCGATCATCGTCAGCCGGCTGGAGACGTCGAGGGCCTTGCCCAGGCCGAGGTCGCCGACCATCGCCACGACCCGACCCTTGGTGGTGCGGAAGAGGACGTTGGCGGGCTTCACGTCGCGGTGCAGGATGTCGAGATCGTGCAGCGCCTGCAGTCCGGTGCCGACCTGGCGCACGACCTCCATGGCCTGCGTGGGGGTCAGGCCCTGGGTCTCCAGGCGGTCGGCGAGGGTGCCCTGGTCGGCGTAGGACATGACGAGGTAGGGCCGGCCGTCGTCGAGCTCGCCGGCGTCGTAGACCGTGACGACGTGCGGGGACTCCACCCGGCGCAGGTAGCGGCCCTCCTCCAGGAACCGCCGACGCACCTGGGCGTCCTCGGTCCAGTTGTCGGCCAGCACCTTCACGGCAACCGGAGAGTCGAGCTGCTCGTCATAGGCGAGCCAGACCGTGGCGAAGCCTCCGGAGCCGATGCGGCGCCGGACGGCGTAACGGCCTAGCCGTTGGGGCATGGACACAACGGCATTATGTTCATCCAGACGAAAGGGAAACGCGATGACCACCGGCGGACACGACCACGCCCTGAGCCCCGACGAGATCGACGACCTCGCCCACCGGGCCCAGGACGGTGACGCCGGGGCCCTCGACGACCTCCTGCGCGCCGTGCGCCCGCGCGCGCTGAACATCTGTCGGGGCGTGCTCCCCTACACCCCCGACGCCGAGGACGCCTGCCAGGAGGCGCTGATCAACATCGCCAACAAGATCGGAACCTGGGGCGGCCGAGGCCGCTTCACCACCTGGATGCACGTGGTCGCGGTCAACAGCGCCCGCTCCACCTACCGGCGGATGAAGAACCAGGCCGTGCCGGCCGACCCCACCTCCTACGGGGCGCTGGAGCGGCCCGACCCCCGCACCACCAGCGTCATCGCCGGCACCCGTCTCGACCTCCTCGAGGCGATGGAGACCCTCGAGCGCGAGCACCCGCAGTTCGTCGAGCCGCTGCTGCTGCGCGACGTCTACGGCCTGCCCTACGACGAGATCGCCGAGCTCGTCGGCGTGCCGCTGGGCACCGTCAAGGCCCAGATCCACCACGGACGCCGCCTGACGCGCCCGCTGCTGAGCGCGGGCGACTGAGTGCGGCGTCCGCTGGCAGCCCTGCTCGCCGTCGCCGCGGTCTCCGGGCTCGCCGGTCTGGGCCCGTCCGTCGAGGCGGCCCCGGCGGGCGAGGGCGAGGACGCCGCGGGGAGCACGCCGCGCGCCGACCCCGTCTACCCGGCCGTCGGCGACGACGTCGTCGACGCCCTGCACTACGACCTGCGCCTGGACTGGCGGCGTCCGACCCGCGAGCTCGCCGGCCTGGAGCGGCTGACCTTCCGCGCCGCCCGCGACTCCTCCCGGCTGCGCCTGGACCTCAGCCACCGCCTGCGGGTCGCGTGGGTGCGGCTCGACGGCGTCGCGGTGCCGTTCTCCCGGCCCGGCGACGACCTCGTGGTCGACGCCGCGGTGGTCGAGGGCAGCACCCACGAGCTCACCCTGGCCTACCGCGGCCGTCCCGGCCCCGTGCGCGCCCCCGGCACCCGCGACGACGTCCCGGCCCTCGGCCTGACCCTCACGCCCGAGGGCGGCGCCTGGACGATGCAGGAGCCCTACGGCGCGCTCACCTGGTACGCCGTCGACGACCAGCCCGCCGACAAGGCGCGCTACGACGTCACCGTCACGACTCCGCCGGGCTGGCGCGGCGTCAGCGGCGGACGCCTGGTGTCCGAGCGCGTGCACCACGGCCGGCGCACGATGCACTGGCGGCTCGAGGACCCCGCCTCGTCCTACCTGACGACGCTGGCGATCGGCGACTACGCCCGGCGCACCGTGCGCGGCAGCGCGTCGCGGCCGCTGGTCTCGCTCTACGTGCCGGCCGCACAGGCCCGCGCCTACCAGCGCCGGTTCCTGCACCTCGGCTCCGACCTCGACTGGCTCGAGCGGCGCCTGGGCCCCTACCCCTGGCCGAGCCTGGGCGTCGTGGTGGTGCCGTCGACCTCGGCGATGGAGACCCAGTCGATGCTCACCCTGGGCGACGGCGCGCGGCCCACGGCCCGCTGGGCGGTCGTCCACGAGCTCGCGCACCAGTGGTACGGCGACCTCGTCACGCCCTCGACCTGGCGCGACGTGTGGATGAACGAGGGCATGGCCACCTACCTGCAGACCCTCTGGGAGAGCCAGCACGGCCAGGGTCGGATGGCCGACAGCGTGGAGTACTGGCACTTCCAGGAGGCGCAGCTGCGCGAGGACGCCGGCCCGCCGGCCGACTACGACCCCGCCCGCTTCGGCGACGCCAACGTCTACTACGTGCCGGCGCTGATGTGGCACCGGCTGCGCGAGCAGGTCGGCGACGCCGCCTTCTTCGACGCCGTGCGCGCCTGGCCGCAGGCGCGGGCCCGGGGGGTCAGCGACGAGGCCGACCTCGTCGCGTGGTGGTCGGCGCGCACCGGCCAGGACCTCGGCCCGTTCTTCCAGCGCTGGCTGCACAGCACGCAGGTCGTGGACCAGATCCCGGGGTGACCCGGATCCGGTCCACGACCTGGCGTGGGGCGTTCGGCCTGGCCCGAGATCAGGCCGACAGCGTCTCCGGGCGCACGCGCACGGAGTCCTGGGCCCGCGAGCGCGCGCGGCGCGAGGGCGGGCGGGGCGCGTCGACGACGACGCGCAGCGCGATGGTGCGCTCGCCGAACGCGGCGAGGACGTCCTGGCGCACGGCCTCGACGGCCGGGGCCAGCGTCTCGACGTCGGCGTCGGCGAGCAGGCGAGCGCGCACCTCGACGAGGTGGCGTCCGCCGGCCTGACGCACGACCGCCGAGGCGTCGTCGACCGGAGCGGCCGAGGCCACCTGCTCGGCGACGGCGCTCGCGAGCGAGGCGAGGTCGAGCTCGACGCGACCGCGCGCGGTCGAGGCGGGCAGCCGCAGCAGCCGGGAGCCGGTGCGGCGGCGCGGACGCAGCAGCCACACGAGCGCGAGCAGGCCGACGATCGTGCCGGCGACCACGAGCGTCCACGACCACCAGGAGGCGTCGAGGGTGCTCGCGGCGGTCTCCTTCGAGATCTCCGCCGGGACGGGGACCACGCCGAGGCGATCGGAGGTGCCGGCGTCGACCAGGAGCGCGCCGCCGGCCAGCAGCACGACGCCGATCAGCGTCAGGAGCAGGCGATCACCGCGGACGGTGGGGGTGCGGACGGCGCGGCTCATGCGGTGGCCTCCTCGAGGACGACGACGACCGGCATCGCGTCGAGCACGGCGACGGCGGCCCGGGCGTTCGCCTCGGCCTCCGTGCGCACCGACGCGGGGTCGTCGTGGTCGGGCATGACGGTGACGGGCACCCGGATGCGGCGGCGCCGCACGGTGGGGCGCCCGGTCTCCAGGACGCCGGCGGTGCGATCGGCGGCGGCGACCGCGATCGCCGCGAGGGCCCGCGGGGAGACCCAGACGGTGCCGTCGCCGACGGGCCGGTGGGTGGGCTTGGCGCGGCGCAGCGCCGAGGCGATCAGCGCGAGGCCGAGGATCGCCAGGGCGACGCCGATGCCCAGGAGCGTGGACGCGCCGAGGCGACGTCCGTCGAGGGCGTCGACGGCCTTCGGGATCAGCTCGGCGCCGCCGGTCCAGCCGAGGCCGACCGCGCCGTCGCGGACCGCCACGACGGCGGCGGCGAGCAGCACGACGGCGACCAGGAGGGCCGTGGTGACGGCCGGCGGACGACCGGCGGGGGCGGGGAAGGAGCGGCTCATCGCACGCGGCTCCCCTCGTCCTCGGAGAAGCGGGGGCGCACGGTGACGTCGACGACCGTGATCGGCACGCCGCCGAGCGCCGCGCCCTCGGCGAGCACGCGCTCACGGACGGCGGCGGCGAGGTCGGAGACGCGGGCCGGCCAGCGGCAGGCGACGTCGAGGCGCACACGGGCGCCGTGGCCCTGCACGAGCACCTCGGCGCTCGGGCTGCCGCTCGCGCCGCCCGGGAGCGGGCTGCGGGCCAGGAGGCCGCCGCGGTCGGAGACCACGCCGGGCACCTCGCGGGCCAGCTGCTCGATCAGGTGGGCGAGGGCGCGGGTGCGGACGTCGAGGTCGCCGCGCTCCTCCGGGGCCGGCAGCGGCGGGTCGACGTCGCTGGGGACGAGGGCGGTGTCGCTCAGGACGTCACTCACGACGGCCCCGCAGCAGGGCCGAGAGGTCGAGCTCGCCGTCGAGGTGACCGCCGACGGCGTAGCCGACGGCTCCCAGGAGCAGCCCCAGCAGCAGTCCGGTGAACCCGCCCGCGGCGATCGCGACGGCGAGCAGCAGGCCGGCCAGCAGGCCGACGGTGGAGGTGGTCATGATGTCTCCTCGATCAGATGGGTGCGGCGGCCCGGGCGGGCCGCCGTGGGTCAGAGCCGCGCGTAGCGGCGGGCGCCGGGCGTGCGCCGCGGCAGCCGCTCGCGCACGGCGTCGGCGGTCGCGCCGACGCGTCGGGCGAGGCGCCGCGCAGCACGGCGGGGCGCCGAGCGCTCGACCACCGTGACGGTGACGAGGGGCGCCCGGTCGGCCTGCGGCGGCTCCTCGGGGGCGTCCTCGACCAGCGAGACGACGACGGCGTCGGTGGAGCGCTGGGCCTCGAAGGCGGCCATCGCGCGGACGAACGCCTCGGCGTCGCCGCCGAGGTCGGGGTGGTGCAGCCGGGCCAGCGCGCGGCGTCGGGCGGCCCGCTCGCGGGCGGCCTGCAGCTCGACGATGTCGGCGGTCATCGGGGTCCCTCCTCAGGGGCGTCGGTCGTGCGGGATGCGGCGGAGCCGGGGCCGGCGACGTCCTCGACGACCACGTCGACGCGCAGGTCGGGCGCGTCCAGGGCCTCGCGCACGGCGGCGCGGACGGCGTCGGTGGCCGGCGCGATCGCGGCCCCCCAGGTCAGCACCACGTGCACCGCGGCGCCGTCCTCGCCCACCCGGACGCCGGCGATGCGGCGTCCGGGCAGGTAGGTGGCGATCTCGCCGAGCACCCCGCCGTGGAGGTCGTGCACCGCGTCGAGCGCGCACACGGCGGCCGCGACCCGCTCGGCGGGCTCGGCGGCGTCGGTGGGCTGCTCGGCGGCAGCGGCCTCGGACGGCGTGCTCATCGGATCACTCGACCCGCGAGACGGCGGGCTCGGCCTCGGCGTCGCCCTCGACCACGATGTCGTGGACGGTGATGTTGACCTCGGTGACCTCCAGGCCGGTCATCCGCTCGACCGAGCCGATGACGTTGCGGCGGATGCCGGTGGCGAGGTCGGCGATCGAGACGCCGTAGTCGGCGACGATGTCGAGGTCGATGGCGGCCTGACGCTCGCCCACCTCGACGGCCACGCCCTGCGAGAGGTTGGTGCGCGAGCCGGGGATGCGCTCGCGGAGGGCGCCGACGGCACGGGCGGCGCCACCTCCGAGGTCGTGCACGCCGTTGATCTCCCGCGTCGCGATGCCGGCGATCTTCGACACGACGGTGTCGGCGATCGAGGTGCGGCCCTGCTCCGAGACCAGCGCGCCGGATCCGGCGCGGGTGGCCACGTCGGTGGAACGGGAGGTGGTCTTCTCAGTCATGGTGTGCCTCTCTGTTTCGTCGTGGACGGCGCTTGGTCATCACACCCGTCCCGTTCGTCACGCACCGATGGGGTGAGACGGCTCACCGGACGCGGTGGTGCGCAGCCCGCGGGCGCCGTGATCACGAGCCTTCCCCGGGCCGTCGCCGTCGAGGCCTCACCTTCGGGTGGTCGGGATCGGGCGCGACGGGGAAGGGTCGTCCTCGTGGAGCAGGAGTGGGAGCCGCCGGGTGACGTCGTCGCCCTCGTCGACGCCTCCGACGCCGCCCTCGTGCGCGCCGCGCGCCTGGGCGACCAGGACGCGTTCGGCGTCATCGTCGACCGCTTCGGCCCCGGCATGTACCAATACGCGCTGCGGCTGGTAGCCGGTCACGAGGCCGACGCCGCGGAGGTCGTCCAGGAGGCCCTGATCTCGGCGTGGCGGAGCCTGGACTCCTTCGAGGGACGCTCGGCCCTGCGCACCTGGCTCTTCAGCCTGGTCCACCGCCGGGCCGCCGACCTGACCCGCAAGCGTCGGCCCACCCCGATCGACGACGACCTGATCTCGCGCGTCGCGCGCCCCGCCACCGACAACCCGCTGCAGTCGGCGCTGGACTCCGAGCTGCTGGAGGCCCTCCAGCAGGCCCTGGACGAACTACCGTGGCACCAGCGGGCCGTGTGGCTGCTGCGGGAGACCGAGGGCATGTCCTACGACGAGATCGCCGCGACCCTCTCGCTGCCGGTGGGCAGCGTGCGCGGACATCTGCACCGAGGACGACGCACACTCGCGGAGAGGATGGCCCGATGGCGCTGACGACCCCCGACGACGACGCCGCACCGACCACCGGCACCGACGCCGGAGCCGGCGACGGCCTGCTCGATCGCGCCGCGGCCCTGGTGCGCCAGGCCCGCGAGGAGCCACCGGCGGCCTGGCCGCCGGTGGCCGAGGGCATCCGCGAGCGCGTCCGGCTCCTCGTGATCCCCGCCGAGCCGGTGGTCCTCCACGGCTCCGACGGCGAGGCCCTCGACGCCGCCGGCTCGCGCACGATCGTCTCCAGCCGCGTGCTCGTCGCCGCCCTGCGCCGGGCCCTGCGCGGGAACGCCTCCGCCGTGCCCGAGCGGATCCGCCTCGACGTCGACGACGAGCAGCTCCTCGGTCTGCGCATCGAGCTCGTCGTCGCCTACGGCTCCGACATCTCCGACGTCGCCGCCCGCGTGCGCGCCGTCGTCGCCTCCGCCCTCGCCGACCTCCTCGGCGACGGCCTCGACCTCGGCCGCTCCCTCGACGTCGAGCTGGACGTCGTCGACGTCGTCGACGGGGACCCCCGGCTGGCGTGACGGGCCGGGGCAGCTTCCCCGGACATCCGGGGAAGCTGGACGTTGTCAGGGGAAGCCACCCCTGACGACGTCCAGTTCTCCCTGACCTGATCGGCCCTCGGCAGAACGACCTTGCCCCGACGACGCCCGTCGGCTGAGGTGGACGACATGCGGATCGTGGTGCTCGGCGGCTCGGTGTTCCTCTCGCGCGCGATCGCGGCCCGGGCCGTGGACGCCGGCCACGACGTCGTGTGCGTCAACCGCTCGGGCGGGCGCCCCCACGGCGCCGGCCACGTGCGCTGGGACCGCGTCGACGGACCGCCGCCGGCCGGTGGCGCCCTGGACGACGTCGACGCGGTGGTCGACGTCGCCCGTCAGCCGGGCTGGGTGCGCGACGCGGTGGCGCGCTGGCCGCACGCCCACCACCTGTTCGTCTCCACGATCAACGTCTACGACCACGACGCGCCCGGGGTGGGAACGGGCGGATGCCCGGGGCGCACACCGCTGGTGACGGCGCTGCACGACGACGTCGACCTCGCCGTGCAGCCCGAGGCGTACGGGCCGATGAAGGTCGGGTGCGAGGTCGCAGTCGCGCGGGCCGCGCGGTCGACCGTCGTGCGTCCGGGCCTGATCGTCGGCCCAGGCGATCCGACGGGCCGCTTCACCTACTGGCCCGAGCGGCTGACACGCGACGAGGGCCCGGTGCTCGTCTCCGACCGAGCGGCGCGGGTGCAGGTGCTCGACGTCCGCGACCTCGCCGCCTGGTGCGTCGCGCTGCTCGAGCAGGGCCGCACGGGGGTGCTCGACGCCGTCGGACCGGCGACGCCGCTGGGCGTCCTGCTCGACGACGTCGCCCGCGGCGTGGGAGCGACCCCCACCTGGCGCGAGGTCGACGACGAGGCCCTCGCCGCGGCGGGCGTCGCGCCGTGGATGGGCCCGCGGTCGCTGCCGCTGTGGCTGCCGCGGCCGGACTTCGAGGCGATGATGACCCAGGACCACGACGCTCCGACCGTGGCCGGACTGGCCGTCCGGCCGGTCGCCGAGACCGCGGCGGACACCCTGGCCTGGGTCCGCACCGAGCGGGACGCCGGCCGCGAGGTGTCCACGACCGGGCTCACCGCGGCCGAGGAGGGCGAGATCCTCTCTACGCTCCACCCATGACCCGCCCCGGCGCCCGCGACCTCATCGCCCTCGTGCTCGACGACGGCTCGTGGTCGTCGTGGGACGCCGCCCCGGTCTACGGCGAGATCAGCGACGCCTACGCCGCCGACCTCGCCGCCGCCCGCGAGCGCAGCGGCGAGGACGAGTCGGTGCTCACCGGCGAGGGACGCCTGCGCGGACGCCGCGTGGCGGTGCTGGTCGGCGAGTTCTCCTTCCTCGCCGGCTCGATCGGACGCGCGACCGCCGACCGGCTCGTCGCCGCGATCGAGCGCGCGACCGCCGAGGGACTCCCCCTCGTCGCCGCCCCGGTCAGCGGCGGCACCCGGATGCAGGAGGGCTCGCCCGCCTTCGTGCAGATGGTGCGCATCTCCCAGGCCGTCATGGCGCACCGCCAGGCGGGCCTGCCGTACCTCGTCTACCTGCGCCACCCCACCACCGGCGGCGTCATGGCCAGCTGGGGCTCGCTGGGGCACGTGACGGTGGCCGAGCCGGGCGCACTCGTCGGCTTCCTGGGCCCACGGGTCTACGCGGCGCTCTACGGCGAGCAGTTCCCCGAGGACGTCCAGACCGCGGAGAACCTCTACGCCCGCGGCATCATCGACGCCGTCGTGGCCCCCGAGGACATCGCCGAGATCCTGCACCGCGCCCTCGAGGTGATCCGCCCCGACCACGCGGCGGTGGCCGCGGTCGCGGCCGTCACTCCGGCCGATCCCGAGCCGCGCGCCGACGTCGACGCCTGGGACGCCGTCACCCGCTCCCGCGACCGGCGACGCCCCGGCGTGCGGGGCCTGCTGCGCCACGCGGCCACCGACGTCGTCCCGCTCAACGGCACCGGCCAGGGCGAGACCGAGCCCGGGCTGCTCATCGCGCTCGTGCGCTTCGGCGCCGTCCCCTGCGTGCTGCTCGGCCAGGACCGCCGCGGACAGGACGAGCTGCATCCCCTGGGCCCGGGCGCGCTCCGTGAGGCCCGACGCGGCATGCGGCTGGCCTCCGAGCTGCGCCTCCCGCTGCTCACCGTCATCGACACCCGCGGGGCCGCCCTCTCGGTGAACGCCGAGAACGGCGGGCTCGCCGGCGAGATCGCCCGCTGCCTGGCCGACCTGGTCACCCTCGACGCCCCGACGCTGTCCCTCATGCTCGGCGAGGGCAACGGCGGCGGCGCCCTCGCGCTGCTGCCGGCCGACCGCGTCGTCGCCGCCCAGCACGCCTGGCTCTCGCCGCTGCCGCCCGAGGGCGCGAGCGCGATCGTCCACCGCGACATCGAGCACGCCCCCGAGATGGCGCGGGCCCAGCGGGTGCGCGCGCAGGACCTGCGGGCGCTGGGCATCGTCGACCGGATCGTCGCCGAGCACCCCGACGCCGCCGAGGAGCCGGTCGACTTCTGCCGCCGCCTGGGCGGGGTGCTGGCCCACGAGCTGGCCGGCCTGCTCGAGCAGGGTCCCGGGACGCCGGCGCAGCGGGCCGCGCGCTACGCCTGACGCCGCAGCGCCGAAAGTAGAACGCGTTACAGTTCGCGGGTGACCCGCACCTACGTCGTCTCCGGGGCCGCCTCCGGCATCGGCGCCGCCACCACCGCCCTGCTGCGCGAGGCCGGCCA
Source organism: Nocardioides sp. B129/18 (assembly GCF_055282735.1). Taxonomy (NCBI): domain Bacteria; kingdom Bacillati; phylum Actinomycetota; class Actinomycetes; order Propionibacteriales; family Nocardioidaceae; genus Nocardioides; species Nocardioides sp. B129/18. Next base: position 82,251 of record NZ_JBUZJI010000017.1, read on the forward strand.
CCGCGTCCTCACCGTCGACCTGCACGACGCCGACGTCACCGGCGACCTCGCCACGCGCGAGGGGCGTGCGGCGGTGATCGACGGCGTCCGCGCCCTGCTCGATCCCGCCACCGGACTGCACGGCGTCGTGCCCTGCGCAGGCGTGGCCGGCATGACCGGCACCGACCCGCGGCTCGTGGTCTCGGTGAACTACTTCGGCGCCGTCGCCCTCGTCGAGGGCCTGCGCGACCTGCTCGCCGTGCCGGGCGACGCGGCGGTGGTGCTGCTGGCGTCGAACTCCATCACCGGCATGCCCGGCTGGCACCTGGCCACCGCCGAGCAGTGCCTGGCCGGCGACGAGCAGGCCGCCCGGGACGTCGCGGCCGGGACCGAGGCCGTCATGGTCTACCCCTCGACCAAGGCCGCACTGGCCTGGTGGGCGCGCCGCGAGGGCATCACCGAGTCGTGGATCGGCGCCGGCATCCGGCTCAACGCCGTCGCGCCCGGCAAGATCGCCACCCCGATGACGCAGGCCCTCGCCGAGGACCCGGTGTTCGGGCCGCTCGGCGAGGCCTACCCCACGGCCATCGGTCGGGACGGCCGTCCGGAGGAGATCGCCGCGCTCATCGGCTTCCTGCTCTCCCCCGCCGCGTCCCTCCTCGTCGGCACCACCGTCTACGCCGACGGCGGGACGGACGCGATGCTGCATCCCCGCTCGCCTGCGGGCTGGGATCCGCGCTGACCGCGGACCCGGCCCCGCACCGCCCTCAGAACAGCAGGGCGGTGGCGGGGTCGGAGAGGATGCCGGCGACGTCGGAGAGGTAGCGCGAGCCGGCCTCGCCGTCGATGTGGCGGTGGTCGAAGGACAGCGCGAGCGTCGTGACGTGACGCACGACGATCTCGTCGTCGACGACCCACGGCTGCTTGCGGATGGCGCCGAAGCAGAGGATCGCGGACTCGCCGGGGTTGATGATCGGCGTGCCGGCGTCGACGCCGAAGACCCCCACGTTGGTGATCGTGAAGGTGCCGCCGGCCATCTCCGCGGGCTGGGTGCGGCCCTGGCGCGCGGTGTCGGTGAGTCCACCGAGCGCCGCCGCGAGCTCGACGAGCGAGAGCGCGTCGGCGTCCTTGATGTTCGGGACGACGAGCCCGCGCGGGGTGGCCGCGGCGATGCCGAGGTTGACCCCGCCGTGGATGACGACCTCGCCGGCCGCCTCGTCCCAGGTGGAGTTGATGATCGGCGTGCGGCGCATCGCCAGCAGCGCGGCCCGGGCCAGCACCAGCAGCGGCGAGACCTTGAGGTCGCGCAGCTCTCGGCGCGCCCGCAGGCGCTCGACCAGCTCGACGGTGGCGGTGGCGTCGACGGTGATCCACTCGGTGACGTGCGGGGCGGTGAACGCCGAGCCGACCATCGCCTGGGCCATCGCCTTGCGCACGCCCTTGATCGGCTCGCGGGTCTCCCGCGCGCCGCGCATCGGGGCGACGCCGGGCCGGCCGAGGTCGGCGTACCGCTCGGGCATCCCGGTGGCCGCGGGCGCAGCGGCGGGTGCGGCGGGAGTGGACGCGGCGGCCTCGACGTCGGAGCGCGAGACGGTGCCGTGCGGTCCGGTGGCGATCAGCGAGGCGAGGTCGACCCCGAGGTCCTTGGCCAGCTTGCGCACCGGCGGCTTGGCCAGCACCCGCAGCGCGGCCGGCGAGACCGGAGCAGCGGCGGGAGCGCCGGACGGGGCAGCGGCAGGCGCAGAGGTGACGGGCTCGGGCGTCGGCTCCTCGGCCTCCACCAGCGGCGAGGCGGCGCCGGGCATGAACGCCGCCTGGGTCTGGACGTGGGCGGCCGCGGCGCCGGAGGCGACCCGGCGCGGACGACGCGTGACGCCGCCCTCGGCCTTCATCCGGCCCACCAGCGACTCGCCCTCGCCGCCGCCGGTGGCGGCGGGATTGGACAGGTCGATCTCCGCCGGCGCCACCGGAGCGGCCGGGGCAGCGGCGGCCGGCGCGGCCGGGGCCGCGGCGGGGACGGGCGCGCTCGCGGGCTCGCCGATCGCGATGATCGGCGTGCCGACGGGCACGGTCTCGCCCTCGGGCACCAGCAGGGCCGTGACCTCGCCGGCGTACGGCGAGGGCAGCTCCACCAGGGACTTCGCGGTCTCGATCTCGACGACGACGTCGTTGATGGCGATGACGTCGCCGACCTTGACCTTCCAGGAGACGATCTCGGCCTCGGTGAGGCCCTCGCCGACGTCGGGCAGCTTGTACTCGGGCATGGGTCGGCCTCCTTCAGAACGCCAGCGAGCGGTCGACGGCGTCGAGCAGCCGGTCGAGGTCGGGCAGGAAGTGCTCCTCGTTCTTCGAGGCGGGGTAGGGGGTGTCGAACCCGCCGACCCGCAGCACCGGGGCCTCGAGGGAGTAGAAGCACTCCTCGGTGATCCGCGCGGAGAGCTCCGCGCCGAGGCCGAGGTTGACGTGCGCCTCGTGCAGGACGACGGCGCGGCCGGTGCGGCGCACCGACTCGTGCACCGGGCCCATGTCGAGCGGGCTGAGGGTGCGCAGGTCGATGACCTCCATCGAGCGACCCTCGCCGGCCAGCGCCTCGGCGGCGCGCAGCGCGGTGCGCACCGTCGGCCCGTAGGCCAGCACGGTGACGTCGGAGCCGCGGCGCACGACCTGGGAGGAGAACAGCGGCGGCGGGGTGGCCGACTCGTCGAGCTCGGCCTTGTCGGCGTGGTACTGCCGCTTGGGCTCGAGGAAGATCACCGGGTCGTCGCAGGCGATGGCCTGCTGGATCATCCAGTAGCCGTCGACCGGGTTGGAGCAGGCGACGACCTTGAGGCCCGGGGTGTGCGCGAACTGCGCCTCCGGCGACTCGCTGTGGTGCTCGACCGCGCCGATGCCGCCGCCGAAGGGGATGCGGATGACCATCGGCATCGGGGAGCGGCCGCGGCTGCGGTAGCGCATCTTCGCCACCTGGCAGACGATCTGGTCGTAGGCGGGGTAGACGAAGCCGTCGAACTGAATCTCGACGACCGGCCGGTAGCCGCGCAGCGCCAGGCCCACGGCGGTGCCGACGATGCCGGACTCCGCGAGCGGGGAGTCGATGACGCGGTCCTCGCCGAAGTCCTTCTGGAGACCGTCGGTGATGCGGAAGACGCCGCCGAGCTTGCCGACGTCCTCGCCCATGAGCAGGACCTTGGGGTCGTCCTCCATGGCCTTGCGCAGGCCGGCGTTGAGGCCCTTGGCCAGGGTGATGCGGGTCATCGGAGCGCTCCCTCGGTCTCGAAGCCCTCGAGGTAGGCGCGGTAGCCGTCGCGCTGGACGGCGAGCTCCTCGGGGACCTCGGCGTACACCTCGTCGAAGATGGCCATCGGGTCGGGGTCGGGCATCGCCTTGCACCCCTCGCGCAGGCGCTCGCCGAGGTCGTCGGCCTCGCCCTGGACGGAGTCGAAGAAGGCGGCGTCGGCCAGGCCGTTGCGCTTGAGGTAGGCCTCGACCCGGGCGATGGGGTCCTTCAGCTTCCAGCTCTCGACGTCGGTGGAGAGGCGGTAGCGGGTGGGGTCGTCGGTGGTGGTGTGCGCGCCCATGCGGTAGGTGTACGCCTCGACGAACGTGGGGCCCTGGCCCTCGCGGGCGCGCTGCAGCGCGGCGCGGGTGACGGCGTAGGTGGCCAGCACGTCGTTGCCGTCGACGCGGATGCCCGGGAAGCCGAAGCCCAGCGCCCGCTGGTGGAGCGGGATGCGGGTCTGGCGCTCGATCGGCTCGGAGATGGCCCACTGGTTGTTCTGGCAGAAGAACACGACCGGGGCGTTGTAGGAGGCGGCGAAGATGAAGGCCTCGTTGACGTCGCCCTGGGACGACGCGCCGTCGCCGAAGTGGGCGACGACGGCGGAGTCGCGCTCGATGTCGCCGGTGCCGACGACGCCGTCGCGCTGCATGCCCATGGCGTAGCCGGTGGCGTGCAGGGCCTGGGCGCCGATGACGATCGTGTAGAGCCCGAAGTTGTGCTCGGCGGGGTCCCAGGCGCCGTGGTCGACGCCGCGGAAGAGGCCGAGGAGCTTGAGGGGGTCGACCCCGCGGCACCAGGCGACGCCGTGCTCGCGGTAGGTCGGGAAGACGTAGTCCTGCGGACGCAGCGCGCGACCGCAGCCGATCTGCGCGGCCTCCTGGCCGAGCAGCTGGGCCCAGATGCCGAGCTCGCCGTGCCGCTGGAGGGCGGTGGACTCGGTGTCGATGCGCCGGGTGAGCACCATGTCGCGGTAGAAGCCGCGCAGCTCCTCGGCGCTGAAGTCGAGGTCGAACTCGGGGTGGTGCACGCGCTCTCCCTCGGGGGTGAGCAGCTGCACGAGCTCGGGGCCGCCGTCGCTCTGCGAGGGGCCGAACACCTCGACGAGGTCGGGCCCGAAGGTCGGATCTGGGGTCATGGTCGCTCCAAGGTCTCGGTCCGCCCGCGGGGTCGCCGCCGGGGACGCCGTCGCCCCGGCCGCAGACGCAGGGGTGGCGCGCCTGTGACCCGGGACACAGTCTGCGATCACGGTACCGCTCCCCGTCCCGCAGGCCCACTCGGGTCCTCCCGGCCTGTGGAGCCACGCCCTACGCTGACGAGCATGAGCGCCGTCGTCACCGCCTCCACCGTCATCGCGGCACCCCCCGCCACCGTGTTCGCGATCCTCGCCGACCCCCGTCAGCACGCACGGATCGACGGCTCGGGCACCGTCCTGGGCGTCGCCCAGGGCCCCGACCGCCTCGAGCTCGGCTCGACGTTCGCCATGAAGATGAAGATGGGCGCGAAGTACCAGACGCCCAACACCGTCGTCGAGCTCGAGCCCGACCGCCTCATCGCCTGGAAGCACTTCGCCCCGCACCGCTGGCGCTACGAGCTCGCCCCCGAGGGCGACGGCACCTCGACCCGGGTCACCGAGACCTGGGACATCTCGCGGTACCCGATCGGCGCCCGCCAGGTGCTCCGCGGGCTGTTCGCCACGAAGACCCAGGCCGGCATCGAGCAGACCCTCGTCCTGCTCAAGCAGGCCGCGGAGGCCGACGCCCGCTGACCCAGCCGACCCAGCCGGTCCAGCCGGCCCGGGTCACGGCGAGAGCAGCCCCTGGCGTCGCGCGATCGCGGCCGCCTCGGTGCGCCCGGCGGCGCCGAGCTTGCCGAGGATGTTCGACACGTGCACCGAGACGGTCTTGGTGCTGATGAACAGCTGACGCCCGATCTCGCCGTTGCTGCGGCCCTGCGCCACGAGACCGAGGATCTCCCGCTCCCGCTGAGTCAGCGCGACGGGGGCGCCGGAGCCGCCCTCCGCCGGTGCCCCGGCCAGCTCGTCGCAGGCCGCCAGCAGCCGCGCCGCCCCGAGCCGCTCGGCGACGGGCCGCGCCTGCGCCGCCAGGACGCGCGCCTCGGCGTGGTCGCCGCCCGCGGCC
>NZ_JBUZJI010000018.1:0-1621 GCF_055282735.1 Nocardioides sp. B129/18
CGAGGGCCTGGTGGGCCAGCTCGGCGAGGGCGGCGTCGAGGTCGATCGCGTCCTCACGGTCCATCCGGCCGTGCACGTCGACGGTGCCGTCCAGACTCGGCTGGTCGACCGCGACGTCGAAGCGCCGATCGTCCCGCGCCAGCCGCTGACGCAGGGCTGCACGATCGGGATCGACCTGCTGCTCGGCGAGGTTGACCGCGTTCTCGATCGCCCGCCGACCCAACGAGTGCGCATACGCCGCGAGCAGCTGATCGGCGCGAGCGGCCGCCTCGAACGAGAGCACCATCGTCTGCTCGGTGATCCGACGCACCTGGGCGACGGTGACCTCGCCCTCCACCAGCCGGGCCCACAGCCGCGGGAGACGCGTGCACGCCTCGAGGGCGTGGCCCACGTAGAACCGGCCGGAGTCCGTCGACATCCCCAGCGCCGCCGCGATCTCGTCGCAGCAGTACTCCGAGACCATGGGCGCACCCGGGCCGGCGATCGACACCTCGCAGTGGGTGCCGACCAGGAACGCGGCGTCCATCTCGTCGGCGACCGTGTGGGCGATCGCCCAGTCAGCGGCCAGCTGGAAGGCCTCCCGCTCCAGAGCCTCAGCACCCTGCTTGGCCTGCATCGCAGCGCGCAGCAGGTCGCTGTCGCGCAGGAGACGGGGCTTCCGAGTGGCCATGCCTCATTCTATGCGAACACCAGTTCGAGTGCGAGGGCTTGTGCACAGGGGTCAGGGAAGCATCTTGCGGAAGAAGGTCGCCGACTCCTCGTAGCCGAGCGCACCGTAGAAGTCGGCCGCTCGCCGCGTCGCGAGGGCGAGGTAGGCGGCGTCTCGGGCGCTCGCCCACTGCTCAGCGGCCAGCATCAGCAGGCGTCCGACGCCCGAGCGGCGCGCCCCGGGGGCCACGATCAGCTCCTCCACCCAGCCCACCGGCCCGTCCGCGAAGAGGGCCATGTGGGTGCTCGCGAGGACGTACCCGACGAGGTCGCCGGGCCCGGTCTCCGCGACGGCGAGCAGGACGTCGTCAGCCTCGAGCACCGCGGCGATGCCGGCGTCGAACGCCGGACGCGTCGGCTCGAAGGACGACGCCAGCTGCTGCGTCAGCGGCCAGATCCGCGCGCCGTCGTCGACGCGCGCGGGCCGCACGCTGACGTCCTGATCCTCGACCGGCATGGTCCGGATCTCGGCGGCCGCCGCGCTCTCTCCCGCCGCGAACGCCCGGGTGCGCTGGAGCGCGTCGTGGACCCGACGGTCGTCGGCGTCGGTGGGCGCGTAGAGCGGGAGGACACGCTCGGCACACGCCGCGGCCCAGCGGGCGAGCATCCGGCGGTCGGTCTCGGACAGCGTCTGCGCCGATGTCATGCGCCAAGCCTGCCAGCAGCGGCGTCAGGCCCGCAGCGGCGAGCCGACGACGTCGAACCGGAACCCGCCGAACTCCCCCGACAGCAGCGGCCGCGCGGCGGCGATCGACTCCTGCACCTCCGGCAGCTCGAGCGAGGCGCGGTGGGCATCGGCGGAGGTCCACAGCTCGACGACGAACACGGTGTCGGGCTGCTCCTCGCTCACCCCCACCTCGTAGAGCAGGCAGCCGACCTCGGCCAGCCGGGCGCTGGGGCGGGTGAGGTGGGG
>NZ_JBUZJI010000018.1:1631-80017 GCF_055282735.1 Nocardioides sp. B129/18
CCCCCCCCCCCCGGCCGGGCAGGGCACCGAGGGTGCCGGCGTTGGCGAAGGTCATGGGGGGACGCTAGGCGTCGGCGCCGACGACCTCAAACGTCAGAGTGAGACTCCACCGAATGGCGTTGCTGAAGAGCGTCTGGCTCCGTCAGGCCAAGAAGTCCTCGACGGTTCTAGCAACCGCTGCATAGGCACCGTCGACATCATGGAACTCTGGACGCAGGTCGACCATCTCTCCGTCCATCAAGAGGCCGATATCCGCCCAACCACCGGTCCACACCACGATCTCTGCCTTGTCGCCGGGATCGACAAGCAGCCGGACGCCGAGCGACTCCGGAACCTCGACCTGGGCACGGTCAGTGACGATGGACTGCGGTCTGTCCGCCAGCTCGTCGCGCCAGGTGAAGCCTTCGAAACGAGCGACGCGTTCCCAGCCCGATACGAGCCCGGACAGCCGCGCCGCCAGTTCGTCCAAGTCGACAAGATGCTCCACGCGGACATCGTGGCTCATCTTCGGACCGACTCGACCGAGCCAGCGCGGTCGCCAGACGTCAGACGTTGAACCTGAACGTGAGCCCCGCCTTTCCAGGGATGTCACGACCTGACAAAAGGGCCTCTGACCTGCACCGACAGAGAAACGGATATGACGCCGCCCCGTCAGCCTTACATCGTCTTGAGGGCATCGTGAGGGCAGAGCGAGGGCAAGGAGCCTCAATCGATGCGGCCAGCCGCTCGTGCCCACGCCTCGATTTCCGAGCGATTCCAGATGAGGCCGGCGGACAGGCGAGCGGTGGGCTCAGGGAAGTCGCCGGCCTTCGAGAGCTGATGGGCGCGCTGGCGGCTGACACCGAGGAGGTCGGCGATCTCGGTCAGTCCCATGAGGTGATCAGGCATGCCCGAAGACTACTTGACAATCATCAATAGCGCAGGCGTATGGTCGGCCCTCAGTTGATGACCATCAAGTCGGCCTCGCCCGCTGCTGGAACAGCGGACGAGGCCTCGGAACCAGTGCACGGGAGGCACCAGAACCATGACCTCATCCAACACCCCTCGCTACAGCCGGCGCATCGTGACTGCGCTGGGCGAGCTCACAGAGAAGATCGCCGAGCTGCAGGACCAGCGCGACCAGGACGAGCAGGACGGGCCGGAGGAGCGCGCCGACCGCGCGCAGTGGCTCGAGCACGGCCTGGGCGCTGAGCTCGAGGCGCTGCAGGACCGCCTGCGTCCCGTCGAGGTGCCCGTCGGGCAGCGTGACCCCTCTGCCGGTGTCTGCCCGGTCTGGTGCAGCTCGGACCACGCCGCCTTCGAGGACGAGCCCTCTCAGCGGCACAGCACCGAGATGGTGCGAGTCCGGCTGGACCGCTTCAAGGCCTGGACGCACACGGACTACCGCAACGACGACGAGCACCTCATCCGTGGCTTCCTCGGCGTGCGCCTGGTGGAGTCGATGCGCTCGCAGCCGCACATCGTGCTGTCCGTCAACGCTCCCGGCCCCGGCGGCGTCAAGTCGTTCGCGGGCCTGTTCCCCGACGAGGCCCGCGAGCTGATCGACGCCCTCGAGGTGCTGATCCGGGTCGCCGAGGGCACCGTCCGATGAGCGCGGCGTCGCTGCTCCAGCGCCTGCCCGTCGAGCCGCTGGAACACCTCGTCGAACGACGGGGCGGGCCTGCGGCCTGTGGCCTCGCGCAGCACTCCCGGGACTTCAAGGCGTGGGAGCGCGCCAGGCGCGAGCGCTCGCTCACGATGAAGGCGGCCGACAGGCTGTCGATCCGCATGCTGTCGCTGTCCCCCGGGGAGGTCTGGGGCGCGTCCTGGTGGCTGGAGTAGGCGGAGGCCGACCAATCGATCGACCTGGGCTCCGTGCCTGAGGGGCGTCCACAGCATGGACCTCCCTCTCGAGCGCGACCTGGCCCCGCCTACCGAAGTCTGGCGGGCGGGGCCTGGCGCCGGAGCCGGCCGCATGTGAGAGGAAGGGACGCGTGATGGAGCACCGACTGACCGAGACGCTCGAGCGAATCTCAGTGACCCGGAAGGAGGCCGCGGCGATGCTGGGCGTCTCCGAGGACACCTTGCGCCGAGCGAAGAACCGCGGCGAGCTGCGGGCGAAGCGACTCACCTCGGATCCGGCCCGCGCCGGCGGCAAGGAGCTGTACGCCATCGCCGACCTGCGCGCGTGGTTCGAGGCCCTGCCCGATGCCTGAGCAGCGACCCGCCTTCCTCACACCCGACGAGGTCGCCGAGCTGCTGCCGTTCAGCGCCGACTGGGTCAGGGAGCGTCTCCGCTTCGGGCACCTTCGGGGCAGCAAGATCGGCGGACGTTGGCTGATCTGCGCCGACGCTGTCGACGAGATGATCGAGCTCGCCTCCAACGACACCCGCCGCCGGCGGTACCGCCGACGCCGGTCGATCACCTAGCCAGGGGTACGCACATTGTGAGTACCCCTGCGGACATCGCAGAGCCGTAGGGGGTACGCGATCGCGCGTACCCCCTACGAGCGCTGAGGGTCGCGCTCACGGGTGGCGGCGGGTGCCCTGCTGGCCGTTGAGGCGGGCCTTCACGTAGGCGGCCCACTCGTCGCGCAGCGCGGGGTCGGCGCCGGCCGCGTCGAGGAGACGGGAGACCCGGGCGCCGTAGTGGCTGCTGACGGGGTTGGCCTGGTGCGCGCCGAGTGCGGTTCCGGAGGCCTGCGCGAGCAGCGCGGGGTCGGTGGTGATCGCGCGGACGGCGGCGATGGCCTGGTCGCCGGGGATCTGGTCGTGGATCTGGCGGAGCGCGGTCCCGTCGAGGCGGGCGACGATGATGCGGTCGGCGTCTTGGCTCACGGCTGGACGGCGTCACTGCAGGCCGGGCAGCGGTAGTCGGGGTTCCAGCTGACCCACGGCTTGGGTTCGCTCCTGAGGCCCGTGGTGGCGAGCCCGCACTGGGTCTGCGTCGCGCCGGCGCGCCCGGCGTGCACAGGGGGCTCGGGCGAGTGGTGCACCGTCTGCGCCATCCCGCCGGCGGGGAGGCCGCGGGAGGGGATCGGCTCGTACCGCGCAAACCAGGTGATGAGGTCGTCCGTCATGGGTGCAGAGTCGCAGGCGACACCGACGGACGACAGCAGCTCGTCAGGTGTGCGCAGCAACAAGGTCTCCAGCTGAGCGCAGAGCGGATCCTAGGCGCTCGGAGTCTCGTCCTGGTCGAGCAGAAGTTTGAGCCCGCGCCAGGGAGGGTGACTCGCACTTGCTGGGCGTCCGCAGGAGTCTTCCACTGCAGGCTGTCCGCGAGCAGCGCCTCGATCTCGCTAGTCAGGTGCGACTGCAGGCCTGCGACGTAGGACCGCACGATAGACCTCCGCGAGCTCGAGGCGGAAGGTCTCGACACGCAGGGTGAAGTCGTCCGCGGCGCGCGCAGTGTTGTCCTTCTTCCATCGTGACTGCTCCGCCTTCATCGCCAGAAGCACGACCACGCCGCCGAGCAGTCCGCCGAGCAAGGCACCGCCGACGCCGTCAAGGGCCACGCCCGTGAACCAGGCCGAGCTCCAGAGCGGCGGCGTCTTGTCACCAGTGCTTCTGGCGGCCCCACCTGCCGTGGCACGCAGCAGCGCAGACACGAGGGAGAGCAGCCAGGAGTCGAGGTCCACGGGCCGGAACCTACAGCGCGCGGCCCTGGTCGCGGGTGCCCTCGGAATCGTTCCGACGGGCTTCCCGACCGGTGACGTCGTCGATCTGGGGAGAGAGCCCGCGGGAGCCGCTGCAGCGGCCTACTGTCGGCGCCATGCCCCCGTTGAAGTCCATCGCGGTCACGGCCGCTGTCAGCGCCGTCTTCGGCTTCGGTGGATGCGCCGCGGCCGTTGCCCTCCTCGGCGACTCGCTCGCTGGCCCGGCCGGGCCTGTGGGCCCAGCTGGTGCCCCCGGAGCCCCTGGCGCGGCTGGAGCGCCCGGCAAGGATGCGGCGAGCACTGACGTTGCGTCCCTGCGCCAGGACATCGTGCTGCTCCAGATGGGGCTGAAGCAGACCAACCTGCAGGTCAGCGAGGTCGCCGGCCAGGTGCGCTCCCAGCAGGCTGAGCAGGCACAGGCAGCCATCTGCCCCCGTCGCTACCAGGTCGTGGTCGCAAGCCCGGCCGGCGGCCCCGCCTTCCTGACCGACTACAGCACGGTCAGCGCCTGCCTTGACACTCAGTAGGCCGGGGCGCGATGTCGGGAAGGAGACAGTGACGATGACGACCTACACGGTCACCGCCGAGCGCGGCAGCAGTGAGGGCATCTGGGTCCTCCAGTGCGTGGAGCTACCAGGTGCGATCTCGCAGACGAGGCGACTGGCCGACGCCGACGGTGTCATGCGCGAGGCGATTGCTTGGGTCGCCGACGTCGCTCCGGAGACCGTAGAGATCCAGCTGCAGCCCGTGCTCCCGGGCGGGCTAGGCGAGGAGGTCGCCCGGGCACGCCGAGCAGTCAAGGACCTCGAGCGCCAGCAGCAGGAGGTCGCCGCACTGTCTCGCAGAGCAGCCCGACAGCTCATAGATGCCGGTCTCAGCGGCGCTGATACCGCCCGCGTCCTCGGCATCAGCCCCCAGCGCGTCTCACAGCTCACCAAGAGCTGAACGCAACAGATGATCGCGGTCCCAGGGAGCCGCGTCTTCCGCGCGTCGGCGGCGGATGTCGGACACCAGACTTCTGGGGAGAGACAGGGCGCCACATCTGTCTCCGCTCCCGCGCGGTGTCCCAGGTTTTCGATGGGGGCCGGCGACGGCGCGCAGGCTCTCAGCGATGGCCGGCCACGGTCACACGTCGGCGCCGCCGAGGCGCTGCTGCTCCTCGTTGGTCGGGCAGGCAGGGTCTGAGCACCGGCGGACGGCCGACGGGTCCGTGCCGCCGTCGAGGCCGGCGCGCAGGATGTTGACCTGCTCGAGGACGACGCGCCCTCCGCAGGTCTTGCAAGGCGGCTGGTGGTCGGGGCGCAGTGGCTGAGGCATCCATCGACGATGGCAGACCCTCGGGCGTCGAGCCGGTGACACGCCGGTGCGTCGGGCAAGCTGTCGAGACCTACAAGTCCACGCATTCGACGCTTGGCGCTCGCACCTTGACCCATGGCCTACATTTGGGACACCTCAGGTGGACAACTTTGGGGTCGAAATCTATCTGCGGGCGGGCTGAGAGAGTCCGCGTGCGGGACTATCAGGGGAGACAGATGACCACTCAGGATCGCGAGTACCTGTCCACTCATCCGTGGCTCACGTTCGATGTCCGCCGGCAGCTCGACTGCGCCCCGCGCCGCCTCTGGCGCCTCCTCGGCGGTGTCGCAGCACTGGCTGAGGTGCTCGCTGACACCCCCCTGCTCCCCGAGGTTGCCCAAGAGATGCACACCGTCTACCTCGTCAAGGGAGCGTTGGCAACGACAGCGATCGAGGGAAACACGCTCACCGAGGAGGAAGTTCGGCTTGCCGTCGAGCGCGAGCTGCGCTTGCCTCCGTCGAAGGAGTACCTGCAGACCGAGATCATGAACATGATCGACGCGTTCAACGCCACCAGCGGATCCATCGCTGCTCGCGGTGCAGACTTTCGCCTGTCGCAAGAGTGGATCTGCGACATCAATCGCCAGGTCCTCAAGGGGCTCGAGCTTGAGGTCGGCGTCGTCCCCGGGGAGATCTCGACCAGTGGCGTGGTCGTCGGCAGCTACCGCGGCGCGCCCCGGCGCGATTGTGAGTACTTGCTCGACCGGCTGTGCAGCTGGCTGGACGAGCCCTTCGGTGACGATGTCATGGAGGAGTCCATCCTCAAGGCTCTCCTCGCCCATCTGTACCTGGCTTGGATCCATGCCTTCGGAGACGGCAACGGCCGTACTGCGCGACTCGTCGAGTTCGCGATCCTTCTTCGAGGTGGCGTGCCAGCCCCCGCCGCGCACCTGCTGAGCAACCACTTCAACGACACTCGCTCGGCGTACTACCGGAACCTCGCCCACGCCAGTCAGTCCGGAGGCGAGGTCGTCCCTTTCCTCATCTATGCGCTTCAGGGTTTCCTCGATGGCCTCCAGGTTCAGCTGGACCGCATCCGCGCGCAGACAGAGGAACTCGTGTGGCAGCGTCTTGTGCACCAAGCGATTCCGCAGCAAGGCGTTCCCGCGCATCGCCGGCGGCAGGTTGCCATCGAGCTCTTCAAGGCGGACGCCCCGGTCCTCAAGTCCGCGCTCACAGAGTTGTCGGCTGACATCTGGATGATGTACCGAGACTGCTCAACGAAGACTCTGACCCGGGACGTTCACGAGCTCGAAGCGAGTGGCCTGATCGTGCGGGAGGGCAGCCGGCACTACAGGGCTGCTCACGCCAAGATCCTCGGACTCACTCCCGGACGCCTCATCTAGGGATCAGCTTCAGTCGAAGATGGCGAGCGCGGCGGGCCGCTTGGCCGGCGTGAGGTTGAGGTGCTGCTCGGGGGTGGTGGAGCGGGCCCGGTTGCAGGGGTGGCAGACGCCGCGCAGGTTGGTCCGCTCGAGGCCGAGGTGGGGTGCGTCGGCGAAGGAGTAGATGTGGTCGGCGGTCTCGCTCATGCCGGTGCAGATGCCGGCGAAGCCGAGCCGGCAGATGGGCTCTTCGGCGACGACGCGGTCGCGGAGCTTGCGCCAGGCGCGGCTGTGGCGAGGGTCGGTGAGCTCGCGGCCGGTGCTGGTGGTCGGCTTCGTCATGGGTTGTCCTCGGGGTTGATGCCTCGCAGGCGGGCGCGGATCTCCTCGGGGCTGTCGTCGTGCTCGAGGAGCATGTCGTGGAGGGTGCACAGGACTGACCCGATGGCGGCCAGGAGCGGGAGTGCGGTCACGGAGCCGGCGCGGTTGTCCTGGTTGGTCACCAGCTGGTAGCCGCCGAGCTGGTTGAGGGTCGCGTTGAGGTGGACGAGGGCCTCGTGGGGTGGGTGGCCGCGGTGGACCTCGATCTCGGCGAGGAGGTCGATGAGGTGGTGCTCGATGCGGCGGCGCTGTGCGGCGGCCTCTGCGGGTGTCATGGCCGGTTCACCACATGCTGTCGCGGAGCCACGCGCGGAGCTCGTCGGGTGTGATCGGGGTGTGGTGCTCGATCGCGGCTTGCATCCGCAGGAGCAGGCCCTGGAGCGCGACGAGGAGCGGCATGGCGGCGATGAAGGGGGCTGTGATCCCCATGGCGCGGGTGGTGTCGTCGTCGAGCTCGACGATGTCGAACGCGCCGAGCCGGTTGAGGTCACCGGTGAGGGCGAGGAGCTCGTTGCGGAGGCTCTCGGGGTGGTTGACGGTGACGGCTGCCATGAGGTCGATGAGGCGGTGCTCGACCTGGCGGCGGGTGGCTGTCGCAGGGTCCTGCTCCTCGGCGCTCAGGGCGCCGCTGGTGTCCTGCTCGCTGGGCCGGCTCATCGACGGGCCTCTTGGTCAGCGAGGTGGCCGACGGTGTTCTCGGCGACGAGCTTCCCGTCGATGTGTGTCTGCACGATGATCGGCCGCTCGGCGATCGCCGCTGCGCCCCGCGGCGGGGTGCTGCTGGTGCCGCCGCGGCCGCCCCGCGGGACCGAAGGCACCCGCGGCTTCTTCGGCGTGCGGCCGCTGGGCGAGCCGCCGAAGGACAGCAGACCGGTGATGTCGTCGAGGATGCTGCCGGCGAGGTTCTGCAGGCGGCGGAGCTCGGCCTCGGCGTCGGCGGTGTCGAGCTGCAGGGAGCGACGGTGTCCGAGCTGGCCGTCGATGTCGCCGATCTTCTTGCTGGCGCGGCCGGCGCCGCGTTCGAATCGGGCCGCCCCTTCGGTCAGGGGATCCCAGAAGCTCTTGCCGAAGTTGACCGGGTCGCGGAGGAGTTGGTCGAAGGGGCCGAAGGTGCCGGGGGCCGTGGTGAGCTGCTTGCGGTCTTCGGGCTTGATGACCTGGGAGCCGAAGGCGGGCAGCACGGGGATGAAGCGGGAGCCGGCCCACGCTGCGCCGCCGCCGACGGCCTTGAGCGCGTTGCCGACGCCTCCGTTGCCGAAGAAGGCGGACAGGAGGCCACCCTTCTCGTTGGCTCCGCCGGGGCCGCCGGCGCCGGGTGAGCCTGGGGTGCCGAAGCCGGGGTTGGTGACGAAGACGGGGGTGGCGCCGCCGTACTGCGAGAGCGCGTTGGCGATGGGGTTCTTGCCCTTGGGAAGCTTGCTGGCTCCGTAGACGCCGAGAGCGCCGAGGGCGGCGCCTTCCTTGAGCCAGTCGGGTGCGTCGTTGAAGGCGCCGATGAGGTCCTTGGCGAGGGGCGCGGCCTTGTCGAGGGCGTTGGCGGTGGTCTTCATCGCGGATCCGATGGCGGGGAGGATCTCCTCGGCGACGGGCTTGGCCTTCTTCGCGAAGGTCTGGATGGCGGGGATGCCGCGCTCCTCGAAGACCGAGACGAAGTGGGTGATGGCGGGGACGCCGTCGTCGAGGAACTTCCGCTCGAGGGTGTCGAGGGTGGGCAGGAGCGCGACGCCGAGCTGCTCGTTGATGTTGGCCCAGGCGGTGCCGATCTTGTCGGTGAGGGTGGCGTTGGCTTCGGCGCTGCCGCCCTGGGCCTTGGCGAGGCGCTCGAGGAGGAACCGCTGCGCCTCGAACTGGTGGCCGGACTCGACGAGGCTCTTGACCTTGTCCTTCTCCTTCTTGGTGAAGCCCTCGGTGGCCTTGCTCAGCAGGCCGACGCCCTTGATGGGGTCGTTGAGGGCCTTGCCGACGGTGCGGGCTGCGCTGGTGAGGTCGAGGTCGCTGTTGGCCTTGCCGTTGCCCATGGCGGCGGCGTAGTTGGTCACCGCGAGGGTGGCCTGGTTGAAGATGTCGTTGCCCTTGCCCTGCTCGTTGCGGATCTTGCTGAACATCAGCAGCATGTTGGAGCTGGACTGGATGGCCTCGTCGTCGATGCCGGTCTTCAGCGAGATCGCGTTGGCGAGGTCGCCGATCTGCTTGGAGGTGGTCCGGGCGGCCCATCCGGTCGAGCGGAGTCGCTGCTCGGTGAGCTTCCCGACGCGCTCGGACTCGCGGGCCTCCTCGAAGGCGCCCTTGAGGGCGAACCCGACGCCGGCGACCGCGGCGCCGGTGCCGATGGCGGCGTTCCTGACGCTCAGCAGGTCCGAGCGGACCGACCGGAACACCGATGAGGCCTGCTGGCGGCCATCGACGACGAACCGCAGTCCGACCTTCTCCTCAGCCATGGGTGGCCTGCTTCCTCGCCGCGGGGGCGCTCTGGGTACTGCGGTGGGTGTTGCGACGGGCCCGGTGGTAGGTGGGCGGCTGGAGCAGGGCCTCGAGGGCGAAGGAGCCGTCGTCCGCCGGCTCGGTCGCGCGGCCGTTGCGCCGCGGGCTGCAGCCGGCGGCGAGAAGGAGCACCGCCGTCTGCTGCGTCGCGTCGCGCGCGGTGCGCGTCACCTCGAGGCACTGCTCGAGCAGTCCACTCATCAGCAGGCCGGCTCTCACTTGATCCGGGCCAGGCCGACAGGGTTGAACGCTGTGACCACGCCGTTGGGCTCGGTGCAGATGCCGACCTCGCAGCGCGGGTCATCGGTGCTGGCCATCGGCGTGACAGCGCCGTCGGCGGCGGCCTTGAGTCGGTCACCGAACCCAGCGTCTGCCGCGTAGGTGACGGGGAGCTCGAAGCCGCCGTAGGCCACGACGACGTAAGGGCGGGCCTGGGCTGCGTCGAGGAGCGTGATCCCGGCGCCGGGCGTCGTCGGAGCCGAGATGAGGGCGTCAGGGGCGATCCCATCGATGACAGCGGCACCGAGCACCCGCGTGGATCCGGCGCCCGCGACGGTGACGCGACCGCTGGCGGTCGCAGCGACGAGCTGACCGCCCCGGATGATCTGGCCGGAGGCCGGGATGAAGGTCCGGGGCCCGGAGGTGGTGACGATGGTGACCGTGCTCATCAGATCACCACCCCTCGTCGGCGGTCATGGTGCGCTTCGCGTAGCCGTAGGAGCCGAAGACAAGGTCAAGCTCTCTGCATCGCCAGTCCTCCATGCGTCGGAGGTACGAGTTGATAGGGCGCTGAGCGGCGCCCCTCAGCTCGATGTCCATGAACGCGAGCAGCCGCTGATACCGGTCGAAGTCGTCAGGGCGACCGGTGCCGCCCCACTTGTCGAGGAAGGGGGCGAACTCCTCAAAGGGCAGGGCGGATGCGTAGGGCCGGATCTGGTATGGCAGGTGCATCAGCTGCTTGGCGTCGATGTCGGCGGAGATGAAGAGGGGCAGGTCGCCGGCGTTGAAGAGCGTGGGGGCGGGCCCGGCGGCGCGCGTGGCTAGTTCGACAGACTTGGGATCTGCCTGGCGCAGATCCTCCAGCATCGGGTTGGGTCCGAAGACGTCAATCCTGACGTCCACCCGGCGGCCCAGACTCTGGGCGAAGAGCGAATCCTGGGTGATGAAGAGGGAGGGGCGGCCGTCGACGATGCCGCTCGCCGGCGGCTCGTTGGCGCGCACGGCGGCGGCCATCATCCGCTCCATCTTGAGCGCCTCAGCCCTCACATCGGCTTCCGTGATCGCCTGGCCCGGGTACATCGCGAGCAGGTTCGGGAGGTGAACCCCGAGCCGCTCAGCGAGGTTGAACACGCTGTCACTGACTCGCCGCTGACCGGGCTTGAGAGGTTCGGGCATCTGGACGGCTCCTACGCTGGGTGTCTGGTTTCGATGGCCCGGTTGCTCAGGTAGAGCTCGAGGCCGGTGGCCGGGATCAGCCAGCCGCGCGGGCCCCGGGTGACCTCATCTCCGAGGACGCCATCACGGGCCATGCGGCGGACGTAGCTGGTGCTGCAGCGAAGCCGCTGCGCGACCTCGCCGACAGTCATCAACTCGTCGTGCATCGATCCTGCGCTCGTCGCCGCCGCGGCCGGTTCCGCGGTTCCGCTCAGCCGGCGATCCCCGCCTGCAAGGTCGTGGCGGAGGTTCCGCATCGACGCGCTAAGCGGAACTCCTTCGGAGCGCGCGTAGGCGTCCAGGACCGCAACCAACAGGCGCGCCACGCGGCCGCTGATGACTCGCATGTCGCCGGGCAGGATCAGGACGTCGCCCTCCCACCGATCGGGGCCGCGGTGGGCGGCCGGCGAGCTAGGCATGCCCTGCAGCCCGGGCCCGGCGAGCGATGGGTGACAGAAGCCTCCGTTGGTGCCCGGATGGTGTGCGGCAGCCGTGCCCTAGTAGCCGTAGCGACTCCGCAACGGGCCGGACCCGCGGCGCGGAAGTGTGACACCGGGCCTCTGGGGAGAGACAGGGCGCCACATCTGTCTCCGCTCCGCGCGGCGTCTGGAATTTTCGAAGGGGGGTGGCCTGCGATAGCGCCCGCCCGCTCCCGGCAGAGGCCGTCCGGCCGGCGGCGCGCAGGCCGCGTGCAGGCACGCGACGACCCGCGCTCACGCTACGTCCCTCCGGTCGTCGCCGCCCGGGCTGGGCCGGTGGTCGCAGTCGGTGCAGCACGGGCCACGGCGGATCTGCAGCAGCGAGCGACACGACTGCCACGGTGCGGAGCAGGTGCGGCAGGCGACGTGCGCGAGGTGGGGGCGGCAGACGCGGCAGGGCACGGGCCGGCCCTGATCGTCCTCACCGACCCAGCCCCCGTGGCAGCGCTCGAGGTGAAGCCGGGTCGCGGCCGCGGCTGCCGCTGCGGCGCGGGCGTCGTGCTCGCGCTCTGCGTCGCGGAGCTCGCGCGCTTCGGTGGAGTCAGTCGGCGGCCAGGTCGGCATCAGCGGTAGCCCTCCGGGATCGCGGCTCGCGCGAGACGCGCGATGCAGGCAAGCCGCCGCAGCTCGAGCTCGCGGTCGGCGGCCGGGACGAGCAGGGCCTGCGTGTCCTCGAGGTCGCTCACCAGGGCCTCTGCTCGGTCCTGGAACTCCTCGAGCGCTTCGGTGAACGTCGACCACGTCGCCGAGCGCGCGGTCGCGCGCAGCGGGATCACCTCGGCGCTCACGAGGCGACCTGCTCGGTGGCGTGGGCTGCCGGCTCGGGCAGACGGTGACCGTTCCCGCAGCCGCATTCGCCATCGCGGTCGAAGGGGTAGTTGCCTGCGCAACGAGGTCCCGTCGGCCGCTTGCCCCTGCCGTGTCCCCCCTTCTTCGAGCCACCGCTGGCCAGGCTGACGACCCGCTTGGCGTCGAAGCCGTGCACGTAGCTGGCGACGCTGCGGGGTTGGTGCCTCTCGACGACGGCTCTGACGCAGCGGATCGCCTGGTCCTTGGTGATGGCCTGGCCCAACCGTCCGAGGAGGCCGACGACCGCGTCGAGCTCGTCCTCAGTCAGATCAGCGGGAGCGCGCCCGCCATCGAGGGCCCCGCTGACGCCAGGGGTGTCGGCAGTAGCGACGCCATCTGCTTCGACTTGCTGAGCGCCGACGGCCTCGCGCGCGCCCGCGCCCGCGTCGACGTAATCCTTCGGTCGGATATGGGCCCGCTGATTAGCGGGGCTCTCAGGCTCAAGAGGGCCGTCGTCTAGCGGTCCACTGTCCGCTGATTGACGGCCCTCTCGGGCAGAGCCCCGCTGATCAGCGGGGCTCTCATCCTTCGGAGGCCCGCTGATTAGCGGGGCTGTGGATAAGTCGCCACCCTGCTCGGTGGCCTGAGAGGCCCGCTGATTGACGGCCCTCTCAGGGTCACGGGCAAGGAGTGCGGCCTGCTCGGCGATCTTGGGTAGCCGGTAGTCGACGGCGGATCCCTCGAAGGCGAAGATCGGACGCCCGCGACGGTCGAAGCCGCGGGCGACTCGAGGGTCGAGATCCACCCGTGCGCCGGCAGCGCGGGCCTCGGCGGGGAGCTGCGCCGTGAGGTCAGCGCTCTCCTTGGCGAGGCGCCGGAACGCTGTCGCGAGTCCCTCCGGCGAGAGACCGGTGCGTCTGCACAGCACCGCCCGAGGGTTCTCGCCCTTGCCCCAGATGGGGCGGCGCGTGTCTGCGTCGGCCTTCTCAGCGAGCGCGATCAGGAGGAGGCGGCTGGTCGTCCCGACACCGGCTGGGCAGTGCTCCAGGACCTCCTGCACGAGTTGCCAGGCCATCAGCGACCCCCGAGTCGCAGCAGAGCAGCGCACTCCGGACCGAGCCGGCGCTGGATCGAGCGGGACACTCGGAGTGGATGGCCACAGCGCTTGCACCGATGCACCCGCGCCGATTCAGCCGCGGAGGCCTGCCCGCCGCTGGAGCGCTCCCCCGGCGAGGACGTGCTCGGGCTCGCCATCAGGCCGCGGGGGTTCCGCCGCTGGAGGTGGCTGCGAACTGGGCATCCACCCAGTCGGCGATGTCGGTGCGTCGGTAGACGACTCGACGTCCGAGGCGGGCCGATCTCGGCCCGAAGCCTCGGTGACGCCACTGGTGCAGCGTGGCCGGAGTGACGCCGAGCAGGTCGGCCACCTCCTCGACTCGCAGCAGAGTCTCGAGCTCTCTCAAAGTCGTCACCTCGTCATCTCGCTTATGTGTTTGGCACTCAAGGTCAAAACAGCATAACTCAAAACGGCACTATCGAGGGGACACAAGAGGGCATAAGATCTCCGCATGCCGAACGAAGGTGATGCCTACGACCGTCAGATAGGCGAAAACATCCAGAGGCTTCGGACGGGGCGCGGCATGAGCCAGGAAGCGCTCGCGAAGGCGCTGAGCGATGGCGGCCTCCCCTGGCGTCAGACGACCGTCGTGCGCGTTGAGCGCGGACAACGACCAGTTCGACTAAGGGAGGCTCAGGCGATCGCTTCCTTGTTGGGGGCTCCCATCGAGGCTCTGACCTGTGACGAGGACGGCGTCGGGCTCCTGATGGCCCTCGAGCTCACCACGGAGAACCTCGATCGAGCGCGCGAGCAGGTGATCAATGCAGTCGTCGCCTTCGACCATGCGCAGGAGCAGCTGAACGAGGTTCTCGGACCGATCCTCACCGCACGTCGGAGTGGTCCCTTCGACGACCCTGGCGATCCGGAGGCGTACCCACTCATCAGCGACGACCTGCTGGACCGAGCCGTGTCCCTTGCTGAACGGGACGTCATCGCGCTTGCTGTCGCGACTCTCCGCCCGAGCGCAAGCGATGGCTGAGGGAGTCAGCCGGCGGGGCGACTCCTGGCGGGCGCGCTACCGACACCCTGACACCGGACGGCAGTTCGAGAAGTCCTTCGCGCGCCAGATCGACGCTCAACGTTGGCGCAGGCAGCAGCTCGAAGCGGCGGAGACAGGTCGCTGGGTCGATCCCCAGCGGGGACGAGTGACCTTCGCGGGGTTCTTCGAGGAGTGGGCCGCACGGCAGGTCTGGGCGAGCGGGACCGAGAAGGCCATGAGCCTGGCAGTGCGGTCGGCGCCCTTCGGCAGCATGCCCATCGGTGCGATCCGGCCGACACATGTCGAGGCCTGGGTGAAGCAGATGGCGACCGGCGCCGAGCGCGGCGGCCGGCCGCTGGCCCCTGGGACCATCAAGACCAGGCTGTCGAACGTGCGCAGCGTCTTCCGTGCGGCGATCCGCGACGAAATCATCTGGCGCGACCCGACGGAGAAGGTCCGGCTTCCTCGAGAGCGGAAGCGCGAGGCCTCGATGGAGGTCCCCTCCCCCGCGCAGGTCCGCAGCCTCCTCGCGGCGGCCGACGAGCGCTTCGTCGCCTTCGTCGCGCTGTGTGCCTTCGCCGGGCTTCGCTTGGGCGAGGCCGCGGCCCTGCAGGTCGGCGACGTCGACTTCCTGCGACGCGAGGTGCATGTCCGTCGCCAGGTCCAGCGTGCCGGTGGCGGCCGGGTGGAGATCCGAACCCCGAAGTACGGCTCAGAGCGAACCGTGCCGATCCCGCAGGAGGTCGTGGAGATCCTGGCGCGGCACGTTGAGCTCGGCCTGGTCAACGAGTGGCTGTTCTCCGGCAGCGAGGACCTGCCGCCGCACCAGAACACGATCGGGCACCGCTGGCGGACGACCGCTGCGAGCGCCGGCGTCAGCGGCGTTCGACTGCACGACCTGCGGCACTTCTACGCCTCTGGGCTGATCGCTGCCGGACGTGACGTCGTGGCGGTCCAGCACGCCCTGGGCCACTCGAAGCCGACCACCACGCTGGACACGTACTCACACCTGTGGCGCAGCTCGGAGGACCTCACGCGTGCAGCTGCAGCATCGATCGTCGAGGCAGTCCTCGCGCCTGGTGAGGGCACTGTGAGGGCAGAAGACGCCAACTAGGCGTCTGACCTGCGGCCTCAGACGTTGAACCTGAACTCCACCACGTCACCATCAGCCATCACGTACTCCTTGCCCTCCATGCGCACCTTGCCGGCCTCCTTGGCCTTCGCCATCGAGCCCGCGGCGACGAGGTCGTCGAAGGAGACGATCTCGGCCTTGATGAAGCCCTTCTGGAAGTCGGTGTGGATGACGCCGGCGGCCTCGGGGGCGGTGGAGCCCTTGCGGATCGTCCAGGCGCGGGCCTCCTTGGGCCCGGCGGTGAGGTAGGTCTGCAGGCCGAGGGTGTCGAAGCCGACGCGGGCCAGGACGTTGAGGCCGGGCTCGGTGACGCCGGACTCGGCGAGGAACTCGGCGGCCTCCTCGTCGTCGAGGTCGATGAGCTCGGACTCGAACTTGGCGTCGAGGAAGATCGCCTCGGCGGGGGCGACGAGGTCGCGCATCTTGGCCTTGAGGTCCTCGTCGGCGAGCTCGTCGGCGTCGCAGTTGAAGACGTAGATGAACGGCTTGGCGGTGAGCAGGGAGAGCTCGCGGAGCAGGGCGCGGTCGATCGAGGTGGCGATGACGGGCGTGCCGGCCTCGAGGGCCTCCTTGGCCGCCTTCGCGGCCTCGAGGTTGGCGGCGAGCTCCTTGACCTTGCGCGCCTCCTTCTCGAGGCGGACGACGGCCTTCTCGACGGTCTCGAGGTCGGCGAGGATCAGCTCGGTCTGGATGGTGGAGATGTCGTTGGCGGGGTTGACCTCGCCGTCGACGTGGGTGACGTCCTCGTCGCGGAAGACCCGGGTGACCTGGCAGATCGCGGCGGACTCGCGGATGTGGGCGAGGAACTTGTTGCCCAGGCCCTCGCCCTGGGAGGCGCCGCGGACGATGCCGGCGATGTCGACGAACTCGACGGTGGCGGGCAGCACGCGCTCGGAGGAGAAGATGCCGGCGAGCACGCCGAGGCGCTCGTCGGGGACGCCGACGACGCCGACGTTGGGCTCGATCGTCGCGAACGGGTAGTTCGCCGCGAGCACGTCGTTCTTGGTGAGGGCGTTGAAGAGGGTCGACTTGCCCGCGTTGGGGAGACCGACGATGCCGATGGTGAGCGCCACGGGGCGCGAGTGTACGGCGCGCAGGGCCTCGGAGGCTCATCGGTGTGAACCGCGACGACGGGTGGGAGGCTGGCGGCATGAGCACGTCGGCGCCGTCCCTGCGCGAGCCCGCGCACCTGGTCTCCCCGCGGGCGGTGACGCTGTGGCGCACCTCCCTGGCCCTCACGGCGCTCGTGCCGGTGGCGGGGGTGATCGTCGGCGTCGCGCTGTGGCCCGACCGGCCCTGGTGGGCGCTGGCCGGCGCGGTGCTGGTGGTCGTCGCCGCGGTCGCGGCGGTGGCGGTGCTGCCGACGGTGCGCTTCCGCATCCACCGCTGGGAGGTGAGCGCGGACGCCGTGCACACGCGTCGCGGCCTGCTCTCGGTGGAGGACCGCATCGCGCCGCTCTCGCGGGTGCAGACCGTCGACTCGATGCAGGGTCCGATGGAGCGCCTCTTCCGCCTGCGCTCGCTGCGCGTGACGACGGCGTCGGCGGCCGGCCCGATCACCATCGAGGGCCTCGACGCCGACCTCGCCCAGCGCCTCGTCGCCGACCTCACCGCCATCACCGCCCGCGAGAGCGACGACGCCACGTGAGCGGCCCCGTCCCCGTCCCGGACCTGCCCGACCTGGGCTGGACCGCGCCCGACGCCGAGGGCTGGCGTCGTCTCGACCCCCGCATGACGCTGCTGGCCGGCGTCCGCAACATCGCGGCGGCGGCGCTGCCCGCGCTGCCCGCGGCGATCGGCCTGCTCGGCGCCATCGGGCGGTGGGCGTTCGTCGTCGCGGCCCTGGTGGCGATCCTGCTGATCGCGCTGGGCGTCGCGGAGTGGCTCACCACCGGCTACCGCGACTCCCCCGGCGGCCTCGAGCTGCGACGCGGCCTGCTGGGCCGCAGCGTCCAGACGGCCCCGCGCGACCGCATCCGCAGCCTCGACCTCACCGCCCCGTTCCTGCACCGGCTGCTGGGCGTCACGAAGATCAGCGTCGGCACCGGCGTCGACGAGAAGCGCCTCGAGCTCGGCGCCGTCACCCACCGCGAGGCCGCGCGCCTGCGGGCGGTGCTGTTCGAGGGCGGACACGCGGCCCCGGCCGCGGCGCCCGAGCCCGTCGAGGGCGAGACGCCGCGCGCCTACCCGCTGCCGGCCCCGCCGCCGGACGACGTCGAGCTGGCGCGGCTGGACTGGTCGTGGGTGCGGTACGCGCCGCTCAACCTGGGCCGGCTCGCGGTGGCGATCGGCGCGTTCTTCGCCGCCACCCAGTTCCTGCCGAACCTCGGCGTCGACGAGTCCGGCCTGGCGCGCGACACCTGGGACTTCGTCTCCCGCCAGGCCCTCGCCGTGATCGCGATCGTGGGCGTCGTGCTGGCGCTGGTGCTGTGGCTGGCCGGCTCGACGCTGGCCTTCGCGCTGCAGTGGGGCGGCTACCGGCTCTCGCGGCGCACCAGCGACGCCGTCCCCGCGCTGCACCTGACCGCCGGCCTGCTCAGCACCCGCTCGGTCACGGTCGAGGAGCGACGCATCCGCGGCGTCATGCTCGTCGAGCCGCTCCTGCTGCGCTGGGCCGGCGGCGCGGAGCTCTCGACGCTGGCCACCGGCGTCGAGAGCGGCGTCACCGCGGTCGTCCCGGCGGCGCCGCGCGCGGTGGCCCGCACCGTCGGCGTCCGGGTGCTCGACGACGCCGGCGCGCCCGGGGCCGACGCCGCGCTCGACGCCCCGCTCATCGGCCACGGCCCGCGGGCTCGTCGTCGCTCCCACGTGCGCCACCAGCGGGCGACGCTGCTCCTGCTGCTCGGCGGCCTCCTGTGCCTCGGGCTCGCCCAGCTCCCCGACGCGCCGACCGAGCTCTCCAGCATCGTCCCCCTGGCGCTGCTCGCGCTGACCGTCGTCCTCGCGGTGCTCGGCGCATGGACCGCCGAGATGGCCTGGCGGCACCTGGGCCACGCGATCGCGGGCGACGAGCACGGACGCGCGCGGTTCCTCGTGGCCGGCAGCGGCGACGCGACACGGCGGCGCACCGTGCTGGAGGTCGACGGGATCATCGGCTGGGTGCAGCGCGCCAGCTGGTTCCAGCGCCGCGTCGGGCTGGTGACGCTGCTGGCCACCACCGCCGCCGGCGGGGAGAAGGTCACGCTGCTCGACGTCCCGCTGCCGCTGGCGCGCGACCTCCTCGACGCCTGCACGCCGCACCTGCTCGAGCCCTTCGCCGTCGGCTCCACCCCTGGGCCGACGCTGCCCTCCGACGCGGCCCGCTGAGCCCGCCGACTAGGGTCGGCCCCGTGCGGATCGCCACCTGGAACGTCAACTCGCTTCGTACCCGCATCGACCGCGTCGAGGCCTTCCTGCAACGCCACGAGATCGACGTCCTGGCGATCCAGGAGACCAAGGCCCGCGAGGAGCAGCTGCCGCTGATGGGCCTGCAGTCGCTCGGCTACGAGGTCGCCGCCGCCGGCTACAGCCAGTGGAACGGCGTCGCGATCGTGAGCCGCGTCGGGCTCGACGACGTCGAGGTCGGCTTCCCCGCGCAGCCGGAGTTCGGCGAGCCCGCCGCCGTCGAGGCCCGCGCGATCGGCGCCACCTGCGGCGGCGTGCGCGTGTGGAGCCTCTACGTGCCCAACGGCCGCAAGGTCGACGACCCCCACTACGTCTACAAGCTCGACTGGCTGGCCCGCCTGCGCGAGGCGTCCGCCGGCTGGCGCGAGACCCCCACCGCCCTCGTCGGCGACTGGAACATCGCCCCGCGCGACGAGGACGTCTTCGACATGGCGCAGTTCCGCACCTCCACCCACGTCACCCCGCCCGAGCGCGCGGCCTTCCAGGCCTTCCTCGACGACGGCTGGAGCGACGTCGTCCGCCCCCACGCCCCCGGCCCGGACGTCTACACCTACTGGGACTACTACCGGCAGCGCTTCGAGCGGAACCGCGGCCTGCGCATCGACTTCGTGCTCGGCTCGCCGTCGTTCTCCGAGCGGGTCACCGGCGCCTTCATCGACACCGACGAGCGCGACCCCGCCCAGGGCACCGGCGCCCCCTCCGACCACGCCCCGGTGGTCGTGGACCTCGCCGACTGACGACGGCCTCGCGCGCCTCGCGCGCCTCGCGCGCCTCGGGGCATGATGACCCGATGCGCTTCTCTCGGGCCGTCCTCTCCAGCCTCGCCGCCGCTCTCGTCTGCACCGCGTCGCTGAGCGCCTGCGGCGACGACCAGGCCTCCGACGACGCGGCCGGGCTGCCCGCGCGTCTCCCCGTCGGCACCGGCACCTGGGACGCCACCGCGCCCGCCTGGCTGGCCGACGAGACCCTGCACGTGGGCACGAGGACGGTGCGGCTCACCGGAGCCGTCGACGGGTTCGTCGTCACCGCGCACGGCGTCTACTGGACGCGCGGCGGGGTGCTGCGCCACACCGACCCGGGCGGCACGACGACACGGGTCTCGGAGGTGGACTGGCAGAGCCTGAAGGTCTCCGCCGATCGCAGCAGGGTCGCCGCCGTCGACGTCACCAGCGGCCCCACCGACTCCTACGACACGCACGTGCGTCAGCTCGTCGTGTACGACGCCGACACCGGGCGTCAGGTCTACCGGACGCCCGACGAGAGGCCCGAGAAGGGCGCCGACCTCGCAGACCTCTACGAGGAGACCAGCCCGCTGCTCACGAGCCTCACCACCGATCACGCCGTCTTCGACGGCCAGGTGGTCGACCTCGCGACCGGCGAGACCACGCAGGTGCCCACCGACGACGAGGGCCTCGAGCGGCCCGACGGCGACCGCACCGGCCGCGTGCTCTACGCCGACGGGTTCCACGTGGGCGCGCAGGTGGTGCGGGGACGCCTCGAGGTCACGGAGTCCGAGGCCTACGGGTCCGGGCGCCTCTCCCCCGACCGCCGACTCGGCTTCGACGCCAGCCAGAGCCCGGCCCGGCCGGTCGCCTACGACGTGCGCACCGGGGAGCCTCGGCCCCTGCGGATGCGCGGCACGTTCTCGATGGACGCCTTCGACCTCGCCGCCTTCGGCGACGACGGGACGTTCTACGGCGTCGCCAGCACCTACCGCTCTCCGGACGACCCTGCCGCCCCGCCGGCGGACCCGGAGGAGGAGGGGCCCCGCGCGGCGCGCGTGGTGCAGTGCGAGCAGGCGACGCTGCGGTGCACTGCGGTGAGCGACGTGATCCCGCTCGGCGACTACGACGCCGACGAGGCCCAGCCGCTGCTGCTCGAGGACAGACTGCCGGGCCTGTGAGCGAGCCCCGGGTCCGCCCGGTGGCGCTCGACGACGTCG
This sequence comes from Nocardioides sp. B129/18, assembly GCF_055282735.1. Taxonomy (NCBI): domain Bacteria; kingdom Bacillati; phylum Actinomycetota; class Actinomycetes; order Propionibacteriales; family Nocardioidaceae; genus Nocardioides; species Nocardioides sp. B129/18. The sequence continues at coordinate 22,066 of NZ_JBUZJI010000018.1, forward strand.
ACGCGATGGTGCTGGAGGGCAACGAGCTCGGCCAGAGCGTCTGGCGGGCCCACGGCTACGCGCCGCAGCCGCAGTGGCGGCGCTGGGTGCGCCCCGTCTGAGGGTCCCCGGCGAGGCGTGCACGGGAAACTGTCGGCGCCTCCCGGCAGAGTGCCGCCATGACCACCGCGCTCGCCCTGCTCCTGGCCCTCGTCGTGCTGCTCGTCGGCGCGGCGCTCGGCTTCGCCGTCGGGGCGCTGTGGCAGCGCGGCCGTCCCGAGCAGGTCGCCGCCCTCACCGCGGCCGCGGAGCGCGTCGAGCTCGTGCAGGGCCTCGACCGCATCTCCGACCAGCTCCTCGAGCTCGACCGCCAGCGCGACACCTGGGACGCCCGCCTGCGCGAGCAGGTCGACGCGATGCGCCGCTCCACCGACTCCCTCGGCACCGAGACCCGCGCCCTGTCCACCGCCCTGCGCAAGCCGCAGGTGCGGGGCCGCTGGGGCGAGCTCCACCTGCGTCGCGCCGTCGAGCTCGCCGGCCTCGTCGACCGCTGCGACTTCACCGAGCAGGTGCGCCTCGAGGACGGCGCCCTGCGCCCCGATCTCGTGGTGTCGCTGGTGGGCGGGCGCAGCATCGTCGTCGACGCCAAGGTGCCGCTCGACGCCTACCTCGACGCCACCACCGCCGAGGCGCAGGGCGACGCCGACCTCCAGGCCCACCACCTCGCCCGCCACGCCCGCCAGCTGCGCACCCACGTCGACGCCCTCGCCGCGAAGGCGTACTGGCGCGCGCTCGAGCACAGCCCCGAGTTCGTCGTGCTGTTCGTGCCGGCCGAGTCGTTCCTCGCCGCGGCCCTGGAGTCCGAGCCCGGGCTCATCGAGCACGCCGCCGAGCGGCACGTCGTGCTGGCCACCCCCACCACCCTCATCGCACTGCTGCGCACGGTCGCGCAGGGCTGGAGCCACGAGCAGCTGGCCGAGCAGGCCCGCGAGGTGCATCGCCTGGGCCGCGAGCTCCACGAGCGGCTGGCCACCTTCGGCGGCCACCTCGACCGGCTCGGCCGCTCGCTCAACTCCGCCGTCGGCACCTACAACCAGGCCGTCGGCTCCCTCGACGCCCGGGTGCTCGTCACCGCCCGGCGCTTCCGCGAGCTCGGCGTCACCGACGCGCCGCTCGAGGCGCCCCGACAGGTCACGCTGCGCGCGGTGCACCAGGCCGACGAGGACGACCACGCCGACGACCTGCGGCGCGGCGCCTCCGACGACCCGCCCCCGCGCTCTAGCGTGGTCTCGTGAGCTCCCGCGTGATCTGGGACGAGGGCCGCACCGCCGGCCGTGAGCTCGTCGCGCTCGGAGCCGCGGTCACGCTCTCCCTGATCACGCTCGACGTGCTGATCGGCGGCCAGGCCGGCTGGCTGCTCGACCTCGGGTTCGTCCCCCTCTGCCTGGGCCTCGCGCTGGCCGTGCGTCCCGGCGACTTCTTCACCATCGGCATCACCCCGCCGCTGCTCCTGCTGGGCTCGTTCCTGCTGCTCGCCCTCACCCGTCCCGGCGCCATCGCGCACGCCGACGACGGCGCCGTGCAGGCCGTCGTCAGCGGCCTCGCGCTCCACAGCCTCCCGCTCGCGCTCGGCTACGCCGCGTGCCTGGGCGTGCTCGCGATCCGCGAGCGCCGCCTCCGCCCGGCCTGACCCGGCACCCGAGCGCCGGGCCTCACTCGAAGCGGTCGGGGTCCCCCGCGCCGCGGCGCAGCACCTCGGGGGCGCCGTCGGAGAGGTCGACGACGGTGGTGGGCTCGGCGGGGGTCTCGCCGGCCTCGACGACGACGTCGACGACGTGGTCGAGCTCCTCCTTGACCTCCCAGCCCATCGTGCGGGGCTCGGTCTCGCCGGGGAGGATCAGGGTGCTGGAGAGCAGCGGCTCGCCGAGCTCCTCGAGCAGCGCCTGGACGAAGGCGTGGTCGGGGATGCGCACGCCGACGGTCTTCTTCTTCGGGTGCAGCAGCCGACGCGGCACCTCCGGCATCGCCGGGAGGATGAAGGTGTAGGGCCCGGGCGTGGTGGCCTTGATGGAGCGGAACGCCGCGTTGTCGACGTGCACCAGCGAGCCGAGCTGGGAGAAGTCGCGGCACACGAGCGTGAAGTGGTGGCGCTCGTCGAGGCCGCGGATGCGCAGGATCCGGTCGCGGCCGTCACGGTTGCCGACGCGGCAGCCCAGGGCGTAGCCGGAGTCGGTGGGGTAGGCGATCAGCGCGTCGTCACGCAGCGACGCGACGAGCTGCGCGATCAGCCGCGGCTGGGGGTTGTCGGGGTGCACGTCGAGGAAGCGGGCCATGGTCCGGCCAGCCTACGCGCGGGCGGCCCCGGAGACGGACTCACAGGCTCCTCCCAGGTGCTCGAAGCCCGCTCACAGCCGTGCCCCAGCCCGGGGCTGAGCTGCGCTGGCCCACTGGTGCTCGGCCCCGTTCGTCCCCTCTCCCAGCCGGATCCCGGAGGAGCACCATGAGCACGATCCAGCACGACGCCCGCACCACCGCGCCCCCCATCGACCAGAGCGCCGCCGACGACCAGAGCACCGGAGTCGACGAGGTCACCGCGGCCGGCGAGCCCGCGCGCCACCCCGAGCAGCGCAGCGTGCACGGCCGCCGCAAGGTGGCCTACGTGCTGCCGGTCTACAACGAGGGCGAGTCGCTCCTCGCCTTCCACGCCGCGCTCGCCGAGGCCACCGCCGCGCGTCCCGACCTCGACTTCGAGTTCGTCTACGTCGACGACGGCAGCGCCGACGACTCCCTGACCCGGATGCTCGGCCTGCGCCAGCACGACAGCCGCGTCAGCGTGCTGCAGCTGGCGCGCAACTGCGGCCACCAGATCGCCGTCACCGCCGGCCTGGACGCCGTGGGCGACGCCGACGCGGTCATCGTCATGGACACCGACCTGCAGGACCCGCCGGCGGTGTCGCTGGAGCTGATCGGGGTGTGGGAGAACGGCGCGGACGTCGTCTACGCCCAGCGCCGCACCCGCAAGGACGGGGTGTTCAAGCGCGCCACCGCCTGGGCGTTCTACCGGGTGCTCGACTCGCTCTCGGAGACCGAGATCCCGCGCAACACCGGCGACTTCCGGCTGATGGACCAGCGCGTGGTCGCCGAGGTGGCCCGCTACCGCGAGCACGACCGCTTCCTGCGCGGCATCGTCGCGCACGTCGGCTTCCGCCAGGAGGCGCTGCTCTTCGACCGCGACGAGCGCTACGCCGGCACCACCGGCTACCCCCTGCGCACGATGCTGCGCTTCGCCGCCGACGGCATCGTCGGCTTCTCCGCCGCACCGCTGCGCTGGATCTCGCGGATCGGCCTGGCGATCTCGCTGCTGAGCTGCCTGGTGGCTGCCTACGTCGTCGGGGTGCGGGTGCTCTCCCCCGAGAGCTCGGTGCCCGGCTGGGCGTTCCTCGGCGTCGGCGTGTTCCTCATGGGCGGCCTGCAGCTGACCATGATGGGCGTCATCGGCAGCTACCTGGGCCGGGTCTACACCCAGGTGCAGGACCGGCCGCTCTACTCCCTGGCGCTGAGCGCCCGCGGCGACCAGCCCGGCGTGCGGACCCTGAGCCGCGGCGTCGCGCTGCCCCGCGTCGAGCTCGCGGCCCGGCTGACGAACGGCGCGTCCTGAGCGCGCCGCTGCGGTTCGCGGCCGTCGGCGTCGCGAACACCGCCCTCGACGTCGGCCTGTTCCTGGCCCTGCACGACCTGCTCGGTCTGGTGCTGGCCAACCTCGTCTCGACCAGCGCCGGCATGACGCTCAGCTTCGTGGCCAACGGCCTGGTGACCTTCCGCGCCGGCCGGCTGACCCTGCGTCAGGCCGGCCTGTTCCTCGCGACGACCGGCACCACCATGTGGCTGCTGCAGCCGCTGGTGATCGAGGCCGCGCTGCGGGTCGTGGACGTGCTGCTCGTGGCCAAGCTCGCCGCGATCGGCGTGTGCCTGGTGGTGAACTTCGTGGCCTACCGCCACGTCGTCTGGCCGCGCACTCCGCAGGTCGAGGCCGGCGCGCAGCCCGCGGGGACTACTCCCCGGCCGACTGACGCGCGAGCTTGAGGTCGCGGCGCAGCTCCTTGGGGAGCGCGAAGATCAGCGACTCCTCGGCGCTGTGCACGGCCGTGGCGTCGGGGTAGCCGCGCTCGCGGAGGTACTCCAGGACGCCCTGCACCAGCGCCTCGGGGACGCTCGCGCCGGAGGTGACGCTGACGGTGCGCACGCCCTCGAGCCACTCCTCCTGGATCTCCGAGGCGTCGTCGACGCGGTAGGAGGCGGCGGCGCCGGCCTCGAGGGCCACCTCGACCAGCCGCACGGAGTTCGAGGAGTTGCCCGAGCCGACGACGATGACGAGGTCGGTGCCCGGGGAGATCTCCTTGACCGCGAGCTGGCGGTTCTGGGTGGCGTAGCAGATGTCGTCGCTGGGCGGGTCGAGCAGCGCGGGGAAGCGCTCGCGGATCGCGGCGACGGTCTCGAGGGTCTCGTCGACCGACAGCGTGGTCTGGGAGAGCCAGGCCACCCGCTCGGGGTCGCGGACGACGATGTTCGGCACGTCGGCGGGGCTCTGCACGAGCTGGATGTGCTCGGGGGCCTCGCCGGCGGTGCCCTCGACCTCCTCGTGGCCCTCGTGGCCGATGAGCAGGATGTCGTAGTCGTCGGCGGCGAAGCGCTTGGCCTCGTGGTGCACCTTCGTGACCAGCGGGCAGGTGGCGTCGATGGTCTTCAGCGCCCGCTCCTCGGCCTGGCGGTGCACCTCGGGCGAGACGCCGTGGGCGGAGAAGACCACGGTGGCGCCCTCGGGCACCTCGGCGAGCTCCTCGACGAAGATCGCGCCGCGCGACTCGAGGTCGGAGACGACGTGCTTGTTGTGGACGATCTGCTTGCGCACGTAGACCGGTGCGCCGTAGAGCTCGAGCGCGGTCTCGACGGTGACGACCGCGCGGTCGACGCCGGCGCAGTAGCCGCGCGGGGCCGCCAGCAGGACGGCCTTCTCGGCCTCCTCGGGGCTCAGGACGGGCGGCATGCCGATTCCGGTGCTCATGGTCGCCATCGTAGTCGGCGACCTGTGGGCGCTCCTGTGTCGGGACTCAGCGCTAGGGTCGCGCCCATGGCCCTGGAGACCTCGCCGACCGCGCCGGCGCCGGTGCGCCAGATCGCGACGGCGATCGCGGGCTGGGTCGACCGTCTCGGCGCCGTGTGGGTCGAGGGCCAGGTGGCGCAGCTCAACCGGCGCCCGGGCATGGCCACGGTCTTCCTCACCCTGCGCGACACCCTCGCCGACATCTCGGTGCCGGTGACGGCGCAGCGGGTCTACATCGACTCCCTCAACCCGCCCCTGGTCGAGGGCGCGAGCGTCGTGGTCCACGCGAAGCCGTCCTACTACGCCAACCGCGGCACCCTCTCGCTGCAGGCCCGCGAGATCCGGATGGTGGGGCTCGGCGAGCTGCTCGCCCAGCTCGAGCGGCGGCGTCAGCTGCTGGCGGCCGAGGGCCTCTTCGCCGCCGAGCTCAAGCGTCGCCCGCCGTTCCTGCCGCGCCGCGTCGGGCTGGTCACCGCGCCGAACAGCGCTGCCGAGCGCGACGTCGTCGAGAACGCCCGACGCCGCTGGCCGGCGGTCGCGTTCGAGACCGCGTACGCCGCCATGCAGGGTCCGCGCTGCGCGGGCGAGGTCATCGAGGCGCTCGAGCGCCTCGAACGCCACCCGGAGGTCGACGTCATCGTCGTGGCCCGCGGCGGCGGCGCCGTCGAGGACCTCCTGCCCTTCTCCGACGAGGGCCTGCTGCGGGCCGTCCACGCGCTGCGGACGCCGGTGGTCTCCGCGATCGGGCACGAGCCGGACTCCCCGCTGCTCGACCTCGTCGCCGACGTCCGCGCCTCCACCCCCACCGACGCCGGCCGGCTCGTCGTGCCCGACGTCGCCGACGAGGTCCGTGGGGTCGCGGCCGCCCGCGAGCGGCTGCGCGGCATGCTGGCCGCGCTGATCGAGCGCGAGGAGTCGCGGCTGGAGTCGGTGCGCAGCCGCCCGGCCCTCGCCGATCCCCGCTCGCTGGTCGAGGGTCGCGTCGACGAGCTCGCCGCGCTGCGCGAGCGGGCGCGGCGCAGCCTGGGGCACCGCCTCGACCGCGCCGCCGACGACGTCGACCACCAGCGAGCCCGGGCCCGCGCCCTCTCGCCGCTGGAGACCCTGCGCCGCGGCTACGCCGTGCTGCAGGACGCCGAGGGCCACGTCGTCGCCTCCGTCGCCGGGCTCGCCCCCGACCAGTCCCTGAGCGCGCGGGTGGCCGACGGCCGCGTGGCGCTCACCGTCACCGCCGTCACCGCCGCCGAGGAGACCGATGCCTGAGAAGAAGGCGGCCGCCAAGACCGCCGCGTCCGCCGAGCCCGCCGACCGCCCCGCCAGCTACGAGGCGGCGCGCGAGGAGCTCGTCGACGTCGTGCGCCGGCTCGAGACCGGCGGCTCCACGCTGGAGGAGTCGCTGGCGCTGTGGGAGCGCGGCGAGCAGCTGGCCACCTGGTGTCAGGAGTGGCTCGACGGCGCCCGGCAGCGGCTCGACGCCGTGCTGGAGTCCGACGGCTGACCGATCACGCGAGGATCAGCTGGTCTCGCCGGCCTGGAGCGACTCCACGATCGACTGGAGGTCCTCCACCGGCGCCGAGCCGTAGACGACGACCGTGCGACGCGTGTCGTCGCTGCCGACCTCGGCGGTGAACGCGTGGTCGCCCCCCGAGCCCGTCCAGGAGTTCCAGGTGGGCGCCACCGAGCCCTGGACGTCGAGCGGGTCGCCCTGGGTCGGGTTCTCGTCGATGAGCTCTCCGAGCAGGTCGACGGCGTCGTCGTCCTCCTCGTAGACCCCGACGAAGCGGCCCTGGTCGGTGAGCATCGCCATCGCCCACGTCCAGCGGTCGCCCGGGGTGAAGGTCACCGACGACGTGCGCCAGCCCTGCGGCAGCGTCCGCGGGGCGACGAGGCTGACGCCGCCGGCGGCGGCCTCGTCGACGACCTTCTGGTAGTCGAGGTTGGCCGGCTCGTACGTCGGGGTGTCGCGGAAGGTGCCCCGGAAGAGCACGAACGCGCCCACGAGGGCGACCAGCACGATCATCGATCCGATCAGACCGCCCGTGGAGCGGTTGTAGCGGCCCGGCTTCTCACTCACACCCCCATCCTCACAGAGGAGCGGTGAGGAGGTTCGTCCCAGGTCGCGGCATGATCCTCCGGTGATCGCCGCCGCCGCCGCTCCGAGTCCCCTGGCGCAGGGGGTCGCGGTCGTGGCGCTGCTGGTGCTCCTGATGACCGCCTGGCGCCACCCGCGTCCGCTCACGGAGGCGGCCGCGGCGGTGCTGACCGGCGGAGCGGTGCTGCTCGTCGGGGCCGTGCCGTGGGCCGACGCCCGCGACGCGCTGGAGCGGCTCGCGCCGGTGGTGGTCTTCCTCGCCGCGGTGCTGGTGGTCGCCGACGTGTGCGGCCGGGCGGGGCTGTTCACCGCGGCCGCCGGCCTGGCCGGACGCCTCGCCGGATCCTCCCCCGGACGCCTGCTGCTGGCCGTCGTCGTCATCGCCACCGTCGTCACCACCGTGCTGAGCCTCGACGCCACCGTCGTCCTCCTCACCCCGGTGGTCATCGCCGTCGCCGCCGCCCGCGGCCTCTCCCCGGCGCCCGGTGCGTGGGTGTGCCTGCGGCTGGCGAACTCCGCCTCGCTGCTGCTGCCGGTGGCGAACCTGACCAATCTGCTGGCCATGCCCGACCTCGACCTCGGCTTCGGGGCGTTCGCCCGGGCGATGGCGCCGACGCTGGTGGTGGTCGTGCTCGCCGAGTGGCTGCTGACGCGGGTGCTGCTGCGCTCGGAGCTGCGGGCGCCCGTCGAGCCGGTCGGGCGGGTCGAGCCGACCGGCGCGTCGCCGGCGCGGGTGCCGTGGACGCCGGTGGTCGTCGTCGTGGCGATGCTCGCCGGGTTCGCGATCGGCTCCACGCTCGGCGTCGAGCCGGGCTGGATCGCCGCCGTGGCCGCGATCGTCCTGCTGGCCTGGGCGCTGCCGCAGGGCCTGCTCTCCGCGCCCGAGGCGGCACGCGCGGCCGCGCCGTCCTTCGCCCTCTACGTGCTCGGCCTCGGCGTGGTGGTGGCCGGCGTCGCCGACTCCGCCCTCGGCGACCTGCTGCGCGACCTCGTGCGGACGGTCGTGGGTGGCGCGCACCCCACCGTCGACCTCGGCTCGGCGTCCGGGCTCGGGGTGCTGCTGGGCATCGCCGCGGTGGCCACCCTCGTCGCGAACCTGGTGACCAACCTGAGCGCGACGCTGCTCGTCGTCCCCCTCGTGGCGCCGCTGGGCCCGCTCGCGGTGCTGGCCGCGCTGATCGGCCTCGACGCCGGCGCCGGTCTCACCTACACCGGCTCGCTGGCCAACCTGCTGTGGCGCCGCACGCTCACCGGCACCGCGGCCCACACGACGCTGCGCGAGTTCCATCGGCGCTCGCTGCCGGCGACGCCCGTGGTGGTGGTGCTGGCGGTCGTCACGCTGTGGGCGACGAGCGGCCTGGCCTGACCAGCGCCGCCCGCGCGGCCTCCACCTCGGCGCGGACGACGCAGCCCTCGACGTGGTCGTCGATCACGCCCATCGACTCCAGGAACGCGAAGGCCGTGGTGGGCCCGACGAAGCGCCAGCCGCGCCGCTTGAGGTCGCGGGAGAGGGCCACCGAGGCCGGCGACGTGGTGACCGTCTGGGGCGGGTCGACCTCGTCGGGCCCGGGCTCGAAGGACCACACGTACGCCGCGAGCGAGGTCTCCTCGCGCAGCTCGAGCAGCCGCGCGGCGTTGTGGATGGCGGCCTCGATCTTGCCGCGGTGACGCACGATGCCGGCGTCGGCCAGCAGGCGCTGGACGTCGGGCTCGCCGAAGCCGGCCACGATCTCGGGGTCGAACCCGGCGAACGCGGCGCGGAAGGCGTCGCGCTTGGCGAGGATCGTGCGCCAGGCCAGGCCGGACTGGAAGCCCTCGAGGCAGAGCTTCTCGAAGAGCCGACGCTCGTCGGTGACCGGGAAGCCCCACTCCTCGTCGTGATAGCGCTGGTACTCCGGCCAGCCGGGCACCGCGACGCCCCACGGGCAGCGGGGCAGGCCGTCGGGACCGGGCAGGGCGGCGGGCGAGTCGGCGGGCGAGTCGGGGGGCGAGGAGGTCACCTCCGACGTCTACCAGGCGTCACCGACTCCTCGGCGTGACGTCCGTCCCGCGTCCGTGCGACGTCATCTCGACGCCGTCCCCGGCCGGTACCCTTCGGCCATGACGCCGCCTCAGACCGCTGACCTCTCCGTCGACCCCCAGGCCCCGGACCGCAACCTGGCCCTCGAGCTGGTGCGGGTCACCGAGGCGGCGGCCATGGCCGCCGGCCGCTGGGTCGGGCGCGGCGACAAGAACGGCGCCGACGGCGTGGCCGTCAACGCCATGCGCGTGCTGATCTCCACCATCGGCATGCAGGGCGTCGTCGTCATCGGCGAGGGCGAGAAGGACAACGCCCCGATGCTCTACAACGGCGAGGTCGTCGGCGACGGCACCGGCCCGGAGTGCGACGTCGCGGTCGACCCGATCGACGGCACCACGCTCACCGCCAAGGGCATGACCAACGCGGTCTCGGTGCTCGCGGTGGCGCCGCGCGGCACGATGTACGACCCCAGCGCGGTGTTCTACATGGAGAAGCTGGTCACCGGCCCCGAGGCCGCCGACGTCGTCGACATCCGCTACCCGGTGGCCGAGAACATCGCCCAGGTGGCCAAGGCCAAGGGCAAGCGCCCGGCCGACGTGAAGGTCGTCCTCCTCGACCGGCCGCGCCACGAGCAGCTGGCCGAGGAGATCCGCGCCACCGGCGCGATGATCAAGTTCATCAGCGACGGCGACGTCGCCGGCGCCATCATGGCCGCCCGCCAGGACACCGGCGTCGACCTGCTGCTCGGCATCGGCGGCACGCCGGAGGGCATCATCACCGCCTGCGCGATGAAGTCGCTCGGCGGCGTCATCCAGGGTCGCCTGTGGCCCCAGGACGACGCGGAGCGGCAGAAGGCGCTCGACGCCGGCCACGACCTCTCCCCCGAGGCCATCCTCACCACCGACGACCTCGTCACCGGTGACGACTGCTTCTTCGTCGCCACCGGCATCACCGACGGCGAGCTGCTGCGCGGCGTGCGCTACTCCGCCGGCGGCGCCACCACCCAGTCGCTGGTGATGCGCTCGCGCTCGGGGACGATCCGCACGATCACCTCCGAGCACAGCCTGGGCAAGCTACGCGCCTACTCCGCGGTCGACTTCGAGAGCTGAGACCTCGCCGGAGGCGATGCCGGCCGCCAGCGCGGTCCGGCGCGCCTGGTGGCGGAGCAGGGCTCCGGAGACCTCCCGCGCGACCCGCGGGTCGACGGCCATCCCGAGGTGCGAGGCCCGCACCTCGACGGCCTCGGCCTGCGGGTCGATGCACGCCTGGGGCAGGACGATGCCGTCGCGCCGCGACCACAGGGCGGTGAAGTCGACGCCGGCGGGCACGGGCTGACGGCTCTCCTCGAAGGACTGACGGGCGCACTCGCCGCCGACGCACTCCGAGCTCATCAGGCCGGGGACGCCGACGCGGTTGAGCGCGACCAGCGCTGCGGCGCCCGCGGTGAGGGCGCGGTGGTGGGCGCCGGGCGCCATCATCGGGCTGCCCATCGTGACGATGCCGGACACGAGGTCGGGACGTCGCACCGCGATGCCGCGGGCGAGCATGCCGCCGAGGCTGTGGCCGACGATCTGCACCTTCTGCTCGCGACGCTCGACGATGCGCTCGAGGCGCGACTCCAGCAGGGCGGCCTGGGTGAGGGTGCAGCCGACGTTGGCGAGGATCTGGGCTCGGTAGGTGCGGAAGCCCTGGCCGCGCAGCGTCGCCGCGAGGGTGCGCAGGGTGTAGTCGCCGGCGAAGAAGCCGGGGACGAGGAGCACCGGCTCGTTGGCGCGGGTCGCGCCCGCCGAGACGTAGGGGCGCTGACGGCGGCCGCGGCGCTCGGCCAGCGAGTGGACCACGCTCCGCCCGGCGTCGCCCACCACGTGGCCCTCGCGGAGCATCGCGACGGCGGCGGGTCGGCGGTAGCCCTCGGGGAGCAGGAAGGCGCCCATGGTGTCGTTCACGGTTCAACGTTACGGCCAGGTGAACCGTTCGTGGCGCAGATCACCCGAAAGGAACCGAACGAACGCTCCGCTGGTCCATGCGGTTCACTGGAGGCATGGCCCGCACGACCCCCTCCGAGGAGCTCCTCGCTCCGCTCGACCCCACCCTCGAGCTCTGCTACCAGACCTTCGGCGACCCCGACGACGAGCCGCTGCTGCTCGTCATGGGGCTCGGCGGCCCCATGACCTGGTGGCCGCAGGCGTTCTGCGAGCAGCTCGCCGAGCGTGGCTTCTTCGTCATCCGCTACGACAACCGCGACACCGGACGCTCCTCGCGGATCAAGCAGCGGGTGGGCCGCACCAGCGTCGTCCGGGCCTTCCTGGGCCTCCCGGTGGCCGCGCCGTACTCCATGGCCGACCTCGCCGAGGACGCCTTCGGCCTGCTCGACCACCTCGGCCTCGCCTCGGCGCACGTCGCCGGCATCTCCATGGGCGGCATGATCGTGCAGACGATGGCGCTGGCCCGCCCCGAGCGGGTGCGCTCGCTCACCTCGATCATGTCCACCACCGGACGCCGCACCGTCGGCTGGCAGAGCCCCTCGCTCATCCCGGTGCTCCTGGGCAGCCCGGGCCCCGGCGAGGAGGGCTACGTCGCCAACTCGCTCAAGGTCTGGCGCCTGATCGGCTCGCCCGGCTACCCCTCCCCCGAGGAGGCGCTGCGCGACCGCGCGAGCGAGACCTACCGCCGCGGCGTCAGCGCCAGCGGCGTCCTGCGTCAGATGCTGGCGGTGCTCACCCAGCCCGACCGCACCAAGGCGCTGCGCACGCTCACGGTGCCCACCACCGTCGTCCACGGCATGGCTGACAAGATGGTGCACGTCTCCGGTGGCCGCGCCACCGCCGCAGCCGTCCCCGGCTCGGAGCTGATGCTGATCGGCGGCATGGGCCACGACACCCCCGAGGAGCTGTGGCCGCGGATCATCGACGCGATCCGCCGCACCGCCGACCGCGCGGGCGATCGCGCGGGCGATCGCGCCGCGTCCTAGCCGCAGCCCACCCCCTGACGCAGGTGACGCGACCGGCTCGGCGTCAGTCCGAGAGCCGCTCGCCGGTGTCGGTGTCGAAGACGTGGACGTTCTTCGGGTCGGTGGTGACGTGGATGACGTCGCCCTTGTGGATCGAGTCGCGGGCGTTGATGCGCACGATGACGTTCGAGGGGGTGCCCTCGACGTCACAGGTGCCGTAGACGAAGCCGTCGGCGCCGAGCTCCTCGACGACCGTGACGGTGATCGGCAGGCCCTCGCCGGGGCTGACCAGGCGCCAGGCCTCCGGACGCACGCCGACGGTGATCCGTCCGGTCATCCGCTGCGCGGCGGCGGGGTCGACCGGCACCTCGTAGCCGCCGACGCGGGCCTTGCCGTCGGCGGCGACCGCCTCGAGCAGGTTCATCTGCGGGGAGCCGATGAAGCCGGCGACGAACAGGTTGGCGGGCTTGTCGTAGAGCCGCAGCGGGGTGTCGACCTGCTGGAGCACGCCGAGCTTCATGACCGCGACGCGGTCGCCCATCGTCATCGCCTCGACCTGGTCGTGGGTGACGTAGACGGTGGTGATGCCGAGGTCGGCCTGCAGCTTGGCGATGTCGGTGCGGGTCTGCACGCGCATCTTGGCGTCGAGGTTCGACAGCGGCTCGTCCATGCAGAACACCTGCGGCTGACGCACGATCGCGCGACCCATGGCGACGCGCTGGCGCTGACCGCCGGAGAGGGCCTTCGGCTTGCGCTCGAGGTACTCGGTGAGACCGAGGATCTCGGCGGCCTCCCTGACGCGCTTCTCGCGGTCGGCGGCCGGCACCTTGGCCATCTTCAGCGCGAAGCCCATGTTCTCCGCGACGCTCATGTGCGGGTAGAGCGCGTAGTTCTGGAAGACCATCGCGATGTCGCGGTCCTTGGGCGGGAGGCTGGTGATGTCCCGGTCGCCGATCATGATCCGGCCCGAGTTCACCTCCTCCAGGCCCGCGAGCATCCGCAGGGTCGTGGACTTGCCGCAGCCCGAGGGCCCGACCAGCACCATGAACTCCCCGTCCTCGATCTCCAGGTCGATGCCCGGGACGGCGGGGGCGTCGGCGCCGGGGTACCAGCGCTGCGCCTTCTCGAAGCGTACGTTGACCATCTTCTGACTCTCCTTCACCGGCAGGAACGTGCCGACGATCCGAATGTGAGGAACGCGCCGGGCCGACGGCCCGACGTCGCGCGATCGGCGCCGCCGCGAGGAGCCCGACGGGCCGCCCCGGGAGATGACGCAGGTCACACGAGACCCGGACCCTAGGTCGCCGCGGACGCCTGCGTCAACGACGGCGGCGCGTCGGTCTCGACCGGATCACGAAGTTCGCGGAACCCCTTGACGGACCTTGTTGTAAACGTTTTCATATGCCGTGACCCACGTCACGTCGGCCCGCATCGACTCGACTGCGATGCACCTCGACGGGAGACCCGAGACCTCCCCCGAGCACCCCACGGGCCCGGCACATCAGAGAGGAAAGCGGATGACCACCTCCACGTCCCGCCGGTTCGCGGCCGGCGTCGCGGCGATCGCCGTGGCCGGCCTCGGCCTGGCCGGCTGCGCCGACAGCAGCGACGGCGGCACCAACAAGGCCAGCGGCACCGCGCCGGGCGCCGGCAAGGCCGAGTGCTCGCAGCTGGAGCAGTTCGGCGACCTGACCGGCAAGAAGGTCAGCGTCTACACCTCGATCGTCGAGCCCGAGGCCACGGCCCAGAAGAACTCCTACAAGGTCTTCGAGGACTGCACCGGCGCGAAGGTCGACTACGAGGGCTCGCAGGAGTTCGAGGCCCAGCTCCAGGTCCGCGCACAGGCCGGCAACCTGCCCGACATCGCCTTCATCCCGCAGCCCGGCCTGCTCAAGTCGCTGGTGAACGCGGGCTACGTCAAGGAGGCCCCCAAGCCGGTCTCCGACAACGTCGACAAGTGGTTCGGCGAGGACTGGCGCTCCTACGGCACCGTCGACGGCAAGCTCTACGCCGCCCCGCTCGGCGCGAACGTGAAGTCGTTCGTCTGGTACTCCCCCACCATGTTCAAGAAGAACGGCTGGGAGGTGCCGCAGACCTGGGACGACATGACCGCCCTCAGCGACAAGATCGCCGCCAGCGGCATGAAGCCGTGGTGCGCGGGCATCGAGTCCGGCGAGGCCACCGGCTGGGTCGTCACCGACTGGCTCGAGGACGCCCTGCTGCGCGACGCCGGCCCCGACGTCTACAACGACTGGGTCGAGCACAAGATCTCCTTCGACGACCCGAAGGTCCAGGAGGCCCTCGACCGCGTCGGCGGCATCCTGAAGAACTCGAAGTACGTCAACGGCGGCTTCGGCGACGTCGCCTCCATCGCCACCACCTCCTTCCAGGAGGGCGGCACGCCGATCCTCAAGGGCAAGTGCGCGATGCACCGCCAGGCGTCGTTCTACGCCGCCCAGTGGCCCAAGGGCACCAAGATCGCCGAGGACGGCGACGTCTTCGCCTTCTACCTGCCGACCACCAACGACCAGTTCGGCAAGCCCGTGCTCGGCGGTGGCGAGTTCACCGCGGCCTTCGCCGACCGTCCCGAGGTGCAGGCCTTCCAGACCTACCTGTCCTCCGACGTGTGGGCCAACGAGAAGGCCAAGGCCACCCCGGACGGCGGCTGGGTGAGCGCCAACACCGGCCTCGACGTCGCGAACCTCAAGACGCCGATCGACCAGCTCTCCGCGCAGATCCTGCAGGACAAGGAGTCGGTCTTCCGCTTCGACGGCTCCGACCAGATGCCCGCCGCCGTCGGCGCCGGCACCTTCTGGAGCGAGATGACGAACTGGATCTCCGGTGAGTCCACCAGCGACGCGCTGAAGAAGATCGAGGCCTCCTGGCCGTCCTGACGCACCGCGTCTGACGCCCAGCTCCGATCCCGAGGTGCCGGTCGGGTCCTCCGACCCGGCCGGCACCTCGCGTCGGCTCCCCGTCCCCCGAGAGGTGGCCCATGACCACGAGTGAGAAGCTCATCCAGATGGCGATCGCCATCGTGCTGTTCTTCGCCGTGATGGCAGTGATCCTGCTGCTCACCCAGCGCCTGCGCTCGCGGGCCGGCGAGCGCGTGCAGGCGGCGGCGTTCCTCGCCCCCAGCCTGATCCTGATCGCCATCGGCCTGCTCTACCCGGCCGCGAAGACCGTCTACCTGTCCTTCCGCAACAGCGCGAGCACGGCCTGGGTCGGCTTCGCGAACTACCAGACGATCTTCACCAGCTCCGACCAGCTGCAGATCCTGCGCAACACCGCGCTGTGGGTCATCCTCGTGCCCACCGTGTCCACCGCCGTCGGCCTCGTCTACGCCGTGCTCGTCGACCGGATGCGCTTCGAGCGGTTCGCCAAGGCCCTGATCTTCCTGCCGATGGCGATCTCGCTGGTCGGCGCCTCGATCATCTGGAAGTTCGTCTACGCCTACCGCGAGACCGACAACGACCAGATCGGCGTCCTCAACGGGATCCTCAAGGCGGTCCACCTGGACACCTACAACTTCCTGTTCAACGCGCCCTGGAACACCCTGTTCCTCATCGTCATCCTCATCTGGGTGCAGGCCGGCTTCGCGATGACGATCCTCTCGGCCTCCATCAAGGCGATCCCCGAGGACATCATCGAGGCCGCCCGCCTCGACGGCGTCACGGGCCTGCAGCTCTTCCGGCACATCACGGTGCCGAGCATCCGGCCCTCGCTGATCGTCGTGCTCACCACCATCAGCATCAGCACGCTCAAGGTCTTCGACATCGTCCGCAGCGCCACCGGCGGCCAGTTCGGCACCAAGGTGCTCGCCTACGAGTTCTACGTGCAGTCCTTCCGCACCCTGAACCCCGCGCTCGGCGCGGCCCTGGCGACGCTGATCTTCGTGCTCGTCAGCCCGATCGTCATCTACAACATCCGCCAGATGCGCCGCCTGGAGGCCCGATGAGCACCAGCACCCCCGCCGTCACGCCGGGAGCCGCTCCGCTGCCGGACCCCTCCACCGCCCCGGCCCGGTCGGCGTCCAGCGCGGCCCGCAGCGGCCTGAGCTCGCGGCTCGCGTCCGCGGGCGCCATCGTCATCGCCATCCTCTGGACGATCCCGACCTTCGGCCTGCTGGTCTCCAGCTTCCGGCCCGAGGCCGACGTCAAGGGCAACGGCTGGTGGAACATCTTCAAGGACCCCAGCTTCTCGCTGGAGAACTACCGCACGATCTTCACCGACTCCGACACCGACCTGCCGCGCTACCTGGTCAACACCATCGTCATCACGCTGCCGTCGGTGATCATCCCGATCACCCTGGCCGTGCTCGCGGCGTACGCGTTCGCGTGGATGGACTTCAAGGGCCGCGACACGCTCTTCGTCGCCGTCTTCGCGCTGCAGATCGTGCCGATCCAGGTGACGCTCATCCCGCTGCTGCGCCTGTACGTGCAGCCGCCGTTCAACCTGCAGCCCCTGGCGGGTCCGACCGCCCCGGGCGGTGGCTTCTACACGATCTGGCTCTCGCACACGATCTTCGCGCTGCCGCTGGCGATCTTCCTCATGCACAACTTCATGCGCGAGATCCCCGGTGAGCTCGTCGAGTCGGCCCGCGTCGACGGCGCCGGCCACGTGCAGATCTTCACCAAGATCATGCTGCCGCTCATGACGCCGGCCATCGCGGCGTTCGGCATCTTCCAGTTCCTCTGGGTCTGGAACGACCTGCTCGTGGCGCTGGTCTTCGCCGGCGGCCGCTCCGAGATCGCGCCGCTCACCTACTGGCTGGGCTCGCTGGCCGGAACCCGCGGCGAGGACTGGCAGGTGCTCTCGGCGGGCGCGTTCGTCTCGCTGGTCATCCCGCTGATCGTCTTCCTCAGCCTCCAGCGGTACTTCGTCCGCGGCCTGCTCGCGGGCAGCGTCAAGGGCTGAGCAGCCCGCCCCTCTTCACCGGCCCGTCCCTCCAGGGACGGGCCGGTGCCGGTCATCCCGTCACGCGTCCGGAGAGGAGGAGCCGCCCTCCGCCGTCAGCGCCGCCACCCAGTGGTAGGACGCCTTCGGCACTCGCGGCAGATCCGCATGGTCACGATCCACCCGCACCAGGCCGAAGGTCTTGGTGTAGCCCTCGGCCCACTCGAAGTTGTCCATCAGCGTCCAGACGAAGTAGCCGCGCACGTCGGCGCCGGCCTCGATCGCGCGGTGCGTGGCGGCGAGGTGGTCGCGCAGGTAGTCGATGCGGTCCTGGTCGTCGACGACGCCGTCCGCGTCGATCGCGGTGTCGGCGCAGGCCGCGCCGTTCTCGGTGACGACGATCGGCAGGCCGGTGCGTCGATGGGTCTCGACGAGCAGCTCCTCCAGGCCGGTGGCGTCGATCTCCCAGCCGATGTCGGTGCGCGGCTCGCGGACGACGAGGTCCAGGGCACCCGCGCCGGGGTAGGCCTCGCCCTCGGTGTGGGCCGGTCCGCCGGCGGGCACGGCCGGACGCACGGGCGTGTAGTAGTTGATGCCCAGCCAGTCCGCCGAGCCCTGGATCAGCGCCAGGTCGCCGTCGCGGACGACCTCGGGGTCGGCCAGCACGGGCGCGACGTCGAGCAGGACGTCGTCGTAGGCGCCGTCGACGAGCGGGTCGAGCCACACCCGGTTGCGGATCGCGTCGACCCGGTCGGCGATCTCGCGCGACTCCTCCCCCTCGGGCCAGATCGGCGCGAGGTTGCACACGATGCCCAGGCCCTCGACGTCGCCGAGCGCCTGGCGCAGCAGGCCGTGGCCGAGCATCAGGTGGTGGGCGGCCCGGTGGGCGTCCCCGCCCTCGCGACGACCCGGCGCATGCACGCCCGCGGCGTAGCCGAGGTAGGCCGCGCACCACGGCTCGTTGTGCGAGGCCCACAGGCCGACGCGGTCGCCGAGCCGCTCGTGCACGATCGCGCCGTAGGAGGCGAAGGCCTCCGCGGTCTCGCGCCGCAGCCAGCCGCCGGCGTCCTCGAGGGGCTGGGGCAGGTCCCAGTGGTAGAGCGTCGCCGTGGGCGTGATGCCGCGCGCGAGCAGCGCGTCGACGAGCCGGTCGTAGTAGTCGAGCCCGCGCGGCTCGACGCGTCCGGTGCCCGCGGGCACGATGCGCGGCCAGGCGATGGAGAAGCGGTACCACTCGACGCCGAGGCCCGCGACGAGCGCGACGTCGTCGTCGAGACGGTCGTAGGACTCGCACGCCCGGGTGCCGTCACCGCCGTCGCGCACGGCTCCGGGACGACGGCAGAAGGTGTCCCAGATCGACTCGCCCCGACCGTCGCGATCGGTGGCGCCCTCGATCTGGAAGGACGCGGACGCGGTGCCGAGCGAGAGTCGGCCTGGCTGCAGTGGGTGACCCATGTCACCAACCTAGGGCCTGGGACGACGGGGACGGCGGCCGCATGAGCAGGACGATGAGACCTGTGCTCCCCGAGGTGAACATGGAGGACGTCGCGCGGCGCGCCGGCGTCTCGATCGCCACCGTCTCGCGCGCCCTGCGCGGCGTCCCGGGCGTCAGCCCGCGCACCCGCGACAAGGTGCTGGCCGCCGCCGACGAGCTGGCCTACGTCGTCTCCCCCGCGGCCTCGAGCCTCTCCGGCGGGGCGACGGGCCGCGTCGCGGTGGTCGTGCCGAAGCTCGACTCGTGGTTCTCCTCCACGATGATGGCCAGCATCGAGACCGCGGTGCGCGGCGGCGACCGCGACGTGCTGGTCTACCAGGTCGACGGCCGCGAGCAGCGCAGCCGGTTCTTCCGCGACCTGCCCACGCGCCGCAAGGTCGACGCCGTCGTCCTGGTCTCCCTGCCGCTGGAGGCCGAGGAGGAGGACCGCCTCGACCTCATCGGGGTGGAGGTCGTCGTCGCCGGCGCCCGGCTGCGCGACTACCCCTTCGTCGAGGTCGACGACGTCGCCATCGCCCGCACCGCGGTGCAGCACCTCATCGACCTCGGCCACACGCGCATCGGCATGATCCGCACCAGCGACACCGACGGCGCCCGCTGGACCAGCGACCTGCACCGCTGCCAGGGCTACACCGACAAGCTCGAGGAGCACGGCCTCGGCGAGCCGATGCTGGTCACCGAGGCCTACGGCGTGCACGCCGGCGCCCGCGGCATCGCCCGCCTGCTCGACCGGCCCGACCCGCCGACGGCCGTCTTCTGCTACTCCGACGACATCGCCGTCAGCGCCTACCGCGAGGCGATCCGCCGCGGGCTGCGGGTGCCGGAGGACCTCTCCCTCATCGCCGTCGACGGCAACCCGCTCGCCGAGGTCTTCGACATCACCACCGTCGACCAGCACGCCAGCACCCAGGCGCGCATCGCCGGGGAGATGACGCTGCGGCTGCTGGCCGGGGAGATCCTCGAGGAGACCGGGCACATGGTCGAGTTCACCCTCGTGCGCCGCGCCTCCACCGGCCCGCCGCCGGGCTGACGCCGGACCGACGCCGGACTGGCGCGCGCCGTCCCCGTCGGCGGCCGTAGCATGAGGGCTCGTGACCAGTGCGACGTCCGGCCCCGAGTTCCGCTACTCCGACCTCCTGCCCACCGGCACCGACGAGACGCCGTACCGGCTGATCACCACCGAGGGCGTCTCCACCGTCGAGGTCGACGGCCAGACCTTCCTCAAGGTGGCGCCCGAGGCGATCCAGCGGCTCACCGCCGAGGCGATGCACGACATCAGCCACTTCCTGCGGCCCGCGCACCTCGCGCAGCTGCGCCGGATCATCGACGACCCCGAGGCGTCGGGCAACGACCGCTTCGTCGCGCTCGACCTCCTCAAGAACGTCAACATCTCCGCCGGCGGCGTGCTGCCGATGTGCCAGGACACCGGCACCGCGATCGTCATGGGCAAGAAGTCCGAGGGCGTGCTCACCGGCGTCGACGACGGCGAGTGGATCAGCCGCGGCGTGTACGACGCCTACACCAGGCTGAACCTGCGCTACTCCCAGCTCGCGCCGCTCACCACGTACGAGGAGAAGAACACCGGCACCAACCTGCCGGCGCAGATCGAGCTCTACTCCACCCCGCAGACCTCCGGGAAGCCGGAGTACAAGTTCCTCTTCATGGCCAAGGGCGGCGGCTCGGCCAACAAGTCCTTCCTCTTCCAGGAGACCAAGGCGGTGCTCAACCCCGAGCGCCTCCTGCAGTTCCTCGACGAGAAGATCCGCTCGCTCGGCACCGCGGCCTGCCCGCCGTACCACCTGGCGATCGTCATCGGCGGCACCAGCGCGGAGTTCGCGCTCAAGACCGCCAAGTACGCCTCGGCGCACTACCTCGACGCGCTGCCCACCGAGGGCTCGATGAGCGCCCACGGCTTCCGCGACCTCGAGCTGGAGGAGCAGGTCTTCGAGCTCACCCAGTCCTTCGGCATCGGCGCGCAGTTCGGCGGCAAGTACTTCTGCCACGACGTCCGCGTCGTGCGTCTGCCGCGTCACGGCGCCTCCTGCCCCGTGGCCATCGCGGTGTCGTGCTCGGCCGACCGCCAGGCGCTGGGCAAGATCACGCCCGAGGGCGTCTTCCTCGAGCAGCTCGAGATGGACCCCGCGCAGTACATGCCCGACGCCGGCGTCGCCGAGGACATCGCCGGCGGCGAGGTCGTGCAGGTCGACCTCAACCGGCCGATGAGCGAGATCCTCGCCCAGCTGAGCCAGTACCCCGTCAAGACCCGCCTCTCGCTGACCGGCCCGCTGGTCGTGGCCCGCGACATCGCGCACGCCAAGATCAAGGAGCGCCTCGACGCCGGCGAGCCGATGCCCGACTACCTCAAGAACCACCCGGTCTACTACGCCGGCCCGGCCAAGACGCCCGAGGGCATGGCGTCGGGCTCCTTCGGCCCGACGACGGCCGGCCGCATGGACTCCTACGTCGCGCAGTTCCAGGCCGCGGGCGGCTCCATGGTGATGCTCGCCAAGGGCAACCGCTCCAAGCAGGTCACCGAGGCGTGCGCCGCGCACGGCGGCTTCTACCTCGGCTCGATCGGCGGCCCCGCCGCCCGCCTGGCCCAGGACTGCATCAAGAGCCAGGAGGTCATCGAGTACCCCGAGCTCGGCATGGAGGCCGTGTGGCGCATCGAGGTCGAGGACTTCCCCGCCTTCATCGTCGTCGACGACAAGGGCGAGGACTTCTTCACCGACCCGTCGGGCACCGTGACGGTGCCGATCTCGGGCCTGCGGGTGCGCTCGGCGGAGTGAGCCCCGCCGAGCGCGGCTGGCGAGCCCTCAGCAGCTGCGCTTGAGGGTGGCCGAGCGCTCGGTCCACGCCGACCAGGCGTCGCTGGACGTGGCGCGGGCGCGCGCCTGCAGCGTGATGCGCACGGTGCCGCCGCAGGCGACCGACGTCGTGCGGTAGGTGGCCGAGCCGCCCTTGGCGAGCGTGTCGACCGCGGTGGTCTTGGTGGCGCCGGCGCCGACCTTGTAGCGCAGGCGCACCTGGCGGTCGCCGGTGTTGGCGGCCTCGTCGCCGGCCGAGCGGCGGAACTGCACGTAGACCCGCGGCTGGCTGGTGGTCGGCGGGGCGATGCGGGCCTTCACGCCGTACGCGCTGGTGCTGTAGGGCGAGTAGACGACGGCGGCGTCGGCCGCGCCGAGCGGCACGAGGGCGACGAGGGTCGCCGCGGCGGCGAGCGGTGCGAGGCGGGCGGTGCGGATGCGGGCCATGGGTCTGCCTTCGGTCGGGTGGAGGGAGCAGCGCCAGCGTAGACGCCGCGACGGCGCGGCTCGGCTAGGTTCTGCGCCATGCCGCCCGTCGAGATCGCCCGCGCCGACACCGAGCGCGGCGAGCTGGTGCTGAGCCGCCGCGAGGACGGCGCGCTGGAGCTGCGGGCCAACGGGGTGTTCGTGATGGACACCGTCGAGACCTCCACCGAGCGGGCGCTGGCCTCGCTGGCGCTGGGCCTGTGCGTCGAGCCGCGGGAGGTGCTCGCCGGCGGGCTGGGGCTGGGCTTCACGCTGGCCGCGGTGCTGGAGGACGCACGCGTCGAGCGGTGCACCGTCGTCGAGATCGAGCCCGACCTGGTGGCCTGGCTGCGCGACGGCGTGGTCGAGCACGGACGCGCGCTGCTGGCGCAGCCGCGGGTGCGGGTGGTCGTCGACGACGTCACCCGGGCCCTCGACGCCGCCGCACCGGCGTCCTACGACCTCGTCCTGCTCGACGTCGACAACGGCCCCGACCACCTCGTGCACGACGCCAACGCCGCGCTCTACGGCGCCCCGTTCCTGCAGCGGCTGCGGCCCGCGGTGCGCGCCGGCGGCGTCGTCGCCATCTGGTCGGCGGCCCGGACGGCGGCGCTGGCGGCGACCGTCGAAGAGGCCTTCGGGGCCGTCGAGGAGCTCGGCTACGACGTGCTCCTGGGCACCCGGAAGGAGACCTACTGGCTCTACGTCGCGCGAGTAGCGTCGGGAGCGTGAGCACCGACCCCGCAGACCCCGCCACCTCCGACCAGCAGCACCGGATCGAGCACGACAGCATGGGGGAGGTGCGGGTCCCCCGCGACGCGCTGTGGCGGGCGCAGACCCAGCGGGCGGTCGAGAACTTCCCGATCAGCGGCACCCCGCTGGAGCCCGCGCTGATCCACGCCATCGGCCAGGTCAAGGCCGCGGCCGCCGACGTCAACGCCTCCCTCGGCGTGCTCGACCCCGCGCAGGCCGCCGCCATCGCCGACGCCGCCCGGGCGGTCGCCCGCGGCGAGCACGACGACGCCTTCCCGATCGACGTCTTCCAGACCGGCTCGGGCACCAGCTCGAACATGAACGCCAACGAGGTGATCGCCACTCTCGCCGGCCGGGCCGGCGTCGAGGTGCACCCCAACGACCACGTCAACGCCAGCCAGTCGAGCAACGACACCTTCCCCACCGCCATCCACGTGGCCGCGGCCACCGCCGTCGTCGAGCACCTGCAGCCGGCGCTGCGCGAGCTCGCGGCGTCGCTGGAGGCGAAGGCCGCGGAGTTCGCCGACGTCGTGAAGTCCGGGCGCACCCACCTCATGGACGCCACGCCGGTCACCCTCGGCCAGGAGATGGGCGGGTACGCCGCCACCGTGCGCTACGCCGTCGAGCGCCTCGACGCCGTGCTCCCCCGCGTCCGCGAGCTGCCGCTGGGCGGCACGGCCGTCGGCACCGGCATCAACACCCCGCCGGGGTTCTCGGCGGCGGTGATCGCCGCGATCGGCGAGGCCACCGGCCAGCCCTTCACCGAGGCCCGCGACCACTTCGAGGCCCAGGGCACCCGCGACTCCCTCGTCGAGCTCTCCGGCGTGCTGCGCACGATCGCCGTCGGGCTCACCAAGATCTGCAACGACCTGCGCTGGATGTCGTCGGGCCCGACGACCGGCCTGGCCGAGATCCACCTGCCCGATCTGCAGCCGGGCTCGAGCATCATGCCGGGCAAGGTGAACCCGGTGCTCCCGGAGGCCACGCTCATGGTGTGCGCCCAGGTCGTCGGCAACGACGCCGCGGTCACCCTGGCCGGCGCGTCGGGCAGCTTCGAGCTCAACGTCGCGATGCCCGTGATCGCCCGCAACGTGCTGGAGTCGGTGCGGCTCCTCGGCGCCGTGGCGCCGCTGCTGGCGCACCGCTGCATCGACGGCATCACCGCGAACGTCGAGCGGATGCGCGCCTACGCGGAGTCCTCGCCCTCGATCGTCACGCCGCTCAACCGGTTTCTCGGCTACGAGGCCGCGGCCGGCATCGCGAAGAAGGCCCTGGCCGACGGCGCCACGATCCGCGAGACCGTGCTGGCGCTCGGCTACGTCGACCGCGGCGAGATCAGCCTCGCCGACCTCGACGCCGCCCTCGACGTCACCTCGATGACCCACCCCTGACGCGGGCCCCGACCCGCGCGCCGACGACGCCGACCGCGCCCACCGCGATCGACAGGCCGGCCAGGAGCGTCAGCGGTCCGCTCGGACCCCCGACCTCAGGGAGGCGGCGCCCAGCCGACGCGTCGGCGACGTCGCCGACGTCGCCCTCACCGCTCTCCGCGGCCACGCCGGGGCTCGCGACCGGCCCGGAGCCGCCTCCCGCCGTCCCGACGCCGCCGTCGGCCATCGGGCAGGGCAGCGGGCCCGGCGAGGCCGGGTCGTCGGTCGGCTCGTCGGTCGGCTCGTCGGTCGGCTCGTCGGTCGGCTCGTCCGTCGGCTCGTCCGTCGCGACGTCGGTCGGCTCGTCCGTCGGCTCGTCCGTCGCGACGTCGGTGGGCTCGTCGGTCGCCGTCTCCGTCGGGTCGTCCGTCGGCTCGTCGGTCGCCGTCCCCGTCGGGTCGTCGGAGGGCTCGTCGATCATGCCCCCGGACGGGTCCGGGCAGACGCAGGCGCCGGCGGTGGGCACGTCGGTGGGCTCGTCGGTGGGCTCGTCAGCAGGCCCCTCGGCAGGCTCGGCGCTCAAGACGTCGCCGGGACCCTCGCTCCCCTGCACGACGCAGGTCAGGGGCGGCGTGGTCGGCTCCTCCGCCGAGGCGGCGGGAGCGCCGATCAGGGCGACGGCGGAGAGGAGCGCCGCCAGGGTCAGCCGCACGGGCACACGGGGACGCGACATGGCCGCACCTTCCGACGAGGGACGCCGCGGCGAGCACCGCGGCGCGCTCGCACGCTAGCGCCGGCTCAGGGCGTCGGCGAGCAGGTCTGGGCCACTGGAACCGACCGGGGCTCCCGCACGTCGCGGGGCCCCGAGCGTCGGGTGGATCAGTACCAGCCGTTGCTCTCGCTGTGCGCCCAGGCGCCGCAGGGGCTGCCGTAGCGGTCCTGGATGTAGCCCAGGCCCCAGCGGATCTGGGTCTCGGGGTTGGTGGCCCAGTCGGCGCCGGCCGAGGCCATCTTCGCGCCCGGCAGCGCCTGCGGGATGCCGTAGGCGCTGGATGAGGGGTTGTCGGCGTTGACGCGCCAGCCCGACTCGCGGGTCCACAGCGAGTCGAGGCAGGTGAACTGGTCGGCGCCGAAGCCGAACTCCGGCAGCAGCGACTGCGCGATCTCGCGCGGGTCGGTGGGCGTGATCCGGACGGTGCGGGTGACGGCGCGGCCCGAGGCCTGCGAGAGGGCGGCGGCCTTCTGCGGCACCGCGGCGCTGGAGGAGCTCGTGGACCGGGACGTCGCGGCCGAGGAGCTCGCGCGGTCGACGCCGCTGCGCGAGAGCGAGGCGCTGCGGTCGGCGACGTCGTCAGCCAGCGCCTCCTTGGCGGCGGCCGACAGCGTGGGACGCGCGGCCTGGAGGTCGGCGGCGGCCGGGGCGGGGTCCGAGCCGTCGGAGCCGAGGATGCCCCCGGTGACGGTGACGCCGGTGACCGCGACGGACGAGAGCACCAGCGTGGTGCGGACGGCCTTCTGCGGAACCTGGCTGAGGCGGGACGGCGGTGCGGGGGCGCGGTGCTTCGCGACGTGCTTCGCGTGCTTCGACAAGTCGGTATCTCACGTGAGGCGGCAGATGGACAGCGGCGCTTCGGTGCGGCCAGACCCGCGATGGGTCCGGACCACCCTGCATGACCATCCAAGGGCATGCAAACCGAACACCCCAGGTGTCCGGTACCTGTCACGGGCAGCCCCCGGACTCCTGACCACATGCGTCACATGCGTCACGGCCGGGGAGGACGCGCCGGGCGTCCTCCCCGACCGTGCGGCGGAGGGGTGCTGCGAGGACCTGCGAGGAACGGGTCAGACGACGACGTTCTCCAGCATCTCGGTGACCAGCGCCGCGATCTGGCTGCGCTCGGAGCGGGTGAGCGTGACGTGGGCGAACAGGGGGTGGCCCTTGAGCCGCTCGATGACCGCGATGACGCCGTCGTGGCGGCCGACCCGCAGGTTGTCGCGCTGGGCGACGTCGTGGGTGAGCACGACCTTGGAGTTGGCGCCGATGCGCGAGAGCACGGTGAGCAGCACGTTGCGCTCCAGCGACTGCGCCTCGTCGACGATCACGAAGGCGTCGTGCAGCGAGCGGCCGCGGATGTGGGTGAGCGGCAGCACCTCGAGCAGGCCGCGCGCGAGCACCTCCTCGATCACCTCGGGGCTGGTGATCGCGCCGAGGGTGTCGAAGACCGCCTGGGCCCAGGGCGACATCTTCTCCGACTCCGAGCCGGGCAGGTAGCCGAGCTCCTGGCCGCCGACGGCGTAGAGCGGACGGAACACGACGACCTTCTTGTGCTGGCCCCGCTCGAGGGTGGCCTCGAGGCCGGCGCACAGCGCGAGGGCCGACTTGCCGGTGCCGGCGCGGCCGCCGAGGGAGACGATGCCGACCTCGGGGTCGAGCAGCATCTCCAGGGCGATGCGCTGCTCGGCGGAGCGGCCGTGCAGCCCGAAGGCGTCGCGGTCGCCGCGCACGAGGTGCACCTGCTTGTCGGCGCCGACGCGGCCCAGCGCCGTGCCGCGGTCGGAGAGCAGCACCAGGCCCTGGTGGCACGGCAGCTCGCGGGCCTCGGCGAGGTCGAGGACGCCCTCGTCGTAGAGCGCGTCGAGCTCGGTGGCGGGCACCTCGAGCTCGGCCATGCCGGAGTAGCCGGTGTCGGAGTCGGCGATGGTCTCGCCGCGGTACTCCTGGGCGTCCAGGCCCACCGCGGAGGCCTTGATCCGCAGCGGCAGGTCCTTGGAGACCAGCGTGACGTCGGCGCCCTCCTCGGAGAGGTTGTGGGCGACGGCGAGGATGCGGGTGTCGTTGTCGCCGAGCCGGAAGCCGGAGGGCAGCGTGGAGGAGTCGGTGTGGTTGAGCTCGACGCGCAGCGTGCCGCCCTCGTCGGTGACGGGGATCGGCTCGTCGAGGCGGCCGTGCTGCACCCGCAGGTCGTCGAGGGCGCGCAGGGCGGAGCGGGCGAAGTAGCCCAGCTCCGGGTGGTGTCGCTTGCCCTCGAGCTCGGTGATCACGACCACCGGCAGGACCACCTCGTGCTCGGCGAACCGACGCAGTGCGCCGGGATCGGCGAGCAGCACGCTGGTGTCGAGGACGTAGGTGCGCACGACCGTCGGGGAGGACGCGGTGTCCTCCGCCTTCGGGGTGCGGCCGGCGGACCGGGTGCTCTTCGCCTGGGACGTCGCCATGTCAGGTCAACCCCTCACCGACCGGCGCGCGCACTCCCCGCCCCGGCCTACTGCTCTCGCGTGGACCAGGAGGGCGCTCGACGACCGGAGTGCCGGTCGGCGACGCAGCACGGCACCGGGCCGGTCTGCGTGCGGTCGTTGGATGACAACGGCTTCGAGCCTCCAGGTACGTCGGGCTTCCCCACCCGTCGATGTCGACGACGGTACGCCCGCCCCGGGCCGCACAACGGTGACACGCCGGGCGCGGGTGTGACGTCGCGGTTAACAGTTCCCCCGCGGTGCCGGCGTCGCGAGGAGCGGGTCAGACGCCGTAGCGGCGCTCGCGCTGGGCGTAGGCCCGGATGGCGCGCAGGAAGTCGACGCGGCGGAAGTCGGGCCAGTAGGCCTCGCAGAAGTAGAACTCCGACTTCGCGCTCTGCCAGAGCAGGAACCCGCCGAGCCGCTGCTCGCCGGAGGTGCGGATGACGAGGTCGGGGTCGGGCTGGCCGCGGGTGTAGAGGTGCTCGGAGATGTGCTCGACGTCGAGGGTCGCCGCGAGCTCCTCGAGGCTGGTGCCGCGGGCGGCGTGCTCGGTGAGCAGGGAGCGCACGGCGTCGGCGATCTCGCGGCGTCCGCCGTAGCCGACGGCGATGTTCACCAGGATGCCGTCGACGTCGCGGGTGGCCTCCTCGGCCGCCTTGAGACGCGCGGTGGTGCGGGCCGGCAGGAGGTCGAGCGCGCCGACCGGGTGCAGCCGCCACCGGCCGGTGTCGGCGAGGGAGGCCACGGCCTCCTCGATGATCTCCAGGAGCGGCTCGAGCTCCTCGGCGGGCCGGTTGAGGTTGTCGGTGGAGAGCAGCCACAGCGTGACGACCTGGATGCCGACCTCGTCGCACCAGCCCAGCAGCGGCTCGATGTTCGCGGCGCCGGCGCGGTGGCCGTGCGCGGTGTCGCGTCCGACGGCCTTGGCCCAGCGCCGGTTGCCGTCGAGCATGACGCCGACGTGGCGCGGCAGGCTGTCGGGCATCCGCCTCAGCAGACGCGCCTCGTAGGCCGGGTAGATCACCCGTCGCACTCCGCGTCTCCAGTCGGCCACGGGAGCAGGCTACGACGATCCGGGGCCGCGCGCCGACCCCGCCGCCGCGTGCCGGCGGGCTCGCGGTCGGGCCACGCGGGGAGCGCGCCGCGCTGTCCTCGGATCCACAGGCCCGGCACAACGAGAGACTGGTCTCGTCTCACCCCGCCGGGCGGTCGGAGCAGGTACCGTCGTGCCCATGAGCAACTCGATCCCCGAGGCCGTCCGCTCCGGCTTCGACGCCGTCGCCGAGGCCGTGCACGGCGCCGTCGCCGACGTCAAGCCGCGTCTGCGCGGCTGGCTGCACCTCGGCATCGCGCCGCTGACCCTCGCCGCCGGCATCGTCCTGATCGTGCTCTCGCCCAACGCCACCACCCGCATCGGCTCGGCGCTGTTCACCGGCTCCGCGCTCGTGCTGTTCACCGTGTCGGCGGTCTACCACACCGGCACCTGGTCGCCGCGCACGTGGGCGTTCCTGCGGCGCTTCGACCACTCGAACATCTTCCTGCTCATCGCGGGCAGCTACACCCCGTTCGCGCTGATCCTGCTCGACGGCGCCGCGCGCCTGACGCTGCTGAGCGTCGTGTGGACCGGCGCGATCCTCGGCGTCGGCTTCCGGATCTTCTGGACCGACGCCCCCCGCTGGCTCTACACCCCGATCTACATCGCCCTGGGCTGGGCCGCGGTGTTCTTCATCCCGCAGTTCCTCTCCGGCGCCACCCGCCTCGGCACCGGCATCGGCATCGCGACCTTCGTCCTGATCGTCACCGGCGGCGCGCTCTACACCCTCGGCGGCGTCGTCTACGGCTTCAAGCGGCCCAACCCGTGGCCGCGCTGGTTCGGCTTCCACGAGGTGTTCCACACCTTCACGATCCTGGCGTTCGTCACGCACTACGTCGGCGTCTCGCTGGCCACCTACGCGCTGAGGTGACCACCGCGCAGGAGTGGCTCGACTCCTTCGCCCTGGCCGTCCGCACCCGCGACCTCGACGCCGGTCGCCGCCTCTTCGCCGACGACGTCGCCGGCTTCGGCACCGTCACACCGCGCTACCGCGGCCTGGACGCCCTGGTCGCCGAGCAGTGGTCGCAGGTCTGGGGCCGCACCCGCGGATTCGCCTTCGACCCCGGCGTCGAGCTCTGGGGCGCTGACGGGGTCACCGGGCTCACGGGGGTCGCCGCCACCTGGAGCTCGGTCGCGGACGACGCTACGGCGGCGACGCGTCGCGGGCGGGTCACCTTCCTCCTCCGCCGGGCGGCGGACGGCGGCCTGCGGGCGGTCCACTCGCACTTCTCGATGGACCCCGGCACCGCGGCCTGAGCCCGTGATCTCCTACTACGCCTGCACCCGGCACGGCTACACGATGGGGCGGCTCGTGGAGGCCTGCCCGGATCTGCTGGCCGAGCACACGGTGATCCACGGCTACAGCCGCCTGCGCACGCGCGCACCGGCGGCGCCGGGCGTGCACGTCCTCACCGACTTCGAGCGGCTGCGCTCCGACGAGCTCGCCGTGGTGGGACGGCTCCACGCCGCTCTCGCCGACCGTCCGGGGGTGCGGGTGCTCGGCGATCCCTCGCGCTGGCTGGACCGCCCCGCCCTGCTCGACCGGCTGCACCGGGCCGGCGTCAACGAGTTCCGCGCCCATCGGCTGAGCGATCTCGAGGGATCGAGCGGAGCGGCCGTGCGCTACCCCGCGTTCCTGCGCTGGGCCGATGACCACGGCGGGAGCCTGGGCGAGCCGGTCGTCGACCGGGCCGGGCTCGACGCCGCGATCTCGCGCGTGGCGGCCCAGGAGGGTCGTCGCTGGCGGCGGCGACGCGCGCACCTGCTGATCGTCGAGCAGGTCGACCCCCGCGGGTCCGACGGCCTCTACCGCAAGTACTCGATGGCGCGGATCGGCGACCACCTCGTGCCGCGTCACGTGCTCTTCAGCCGTGACGCCTGGGTCACCAAGCACCCGGACGTCGTCACCGCGGCCACGGCGCAGGAGGAGGCGTCCTTCGTCGACTCCGCACCCGACACCGCCCTGATCGCGGGGGCCTTCGAGCTGGCCGGGATCGAGTACGGCCGCATCGACTACGGCTACGTCGACGGTCGCCCGCAGATCTGGGAGATCAACACCAACCCGATGCTGACGCCCGGCGAGGACCCCCATCCCCTGCGCGCGGCCAGCCAGCAGCACTCGATCCGGAAGGTCGCCGAGGCCCTGCGTCACCTCGACCTCGACGCGGTCGCCTCGCTCCCCCTCGGCCCAGCCGAGGCGACCGGGCAGGCGACCGCCGAGTCGACCGGGCAGGCGCCCCTGCTGCGCTGGCGCGACCGGTGGCGGTGGGACGCGGTGCGCCCCCTCACGGTCGCGCGCGACCGGACCCGCGCCTGACCCCCGTCCACCCCTTCACCCGGAACGAGAACGCGTTCTAGGGTGGGACGCATGTCTGCGACCCCTGCCACCGCGACCGTCGAGGGCACCTGCGCCCCCGGATTCGAGCCCCTGCGCGACCTGCTCTCGGCGAACCTCGGCACCGGCGCCGACGCCGGCGCCTCGCTGAGCCTGATCCGCGACGGCGTGGTGCTCGTCGACCTCTGGGGCGGGGAGGCGCGTCCCGGTGAGCCCTGGCGCGAGGACACCCTCGTGCAGGTCTGGTCGGTCACCAAGACCATGGCGGCGCTGACGGTGCTCGTGCTCGCCGAGCGCGGCGACATCGACCTCGACGCCCCCGTGGCGCGCTACTGGCCGGAGTTCGCGGCCGGCGGCAAGGAGGGCGTCCTCGTGCGCCACCTGCTCAGCCACACCTCGGGCCTGGCCGGGTGGACCGAGAGGATCACCATGGACGACCTGCTCGACCTCCCCCGCGCCAACGCCCTGCTGGCCGCGCAGGAGCCCTGGTGGGAGCCCGGCACCGGATCGGGCTACCACATGGTCTGCTACGGCCACCTGCTCGACGGGCTGGTGCGCGGTGCCACCGGCCGCACCCTCGCCGAGCAGTTCGACGCCCTGCTCGCCGGCCCGCTCGAGGCCGACTTCCACCTCGGCGTGCCGGAGTCCGAGCTCGGCCGGTGCGCCGACCAGATCCCGCCGCCGCCCGGCGGCATCGACTTCTCCGCCCTCCCGCCGGACAACCTGCTGCTGCGCACCCTGGTGAACCCCGTCCTCGACATCGGCGGGGCCTGCAACCAGGCGCCCTGGCGCACGACGTCGGTGGCCGGCGCCAACGGCCACGGCAACGCCCGCTCGGTGGCGCGCGTGCAGGCGCTGGTCTCCCACGGCGGCGAGCTCGACGGCGTCCGGCTGCTCTCCCCCGCCCTCGTCGAGCGGCTGCTGGAGGTGCAGGCCGAGGGCGTCGACCCCGTGCTCCTGCAGCCCACGCGCTGGGGCCTCGGCTACAGCCTTCCGGTGCCGGCGTCGGCACCGGCGATCCCCGAGGGGCGGGTGCTGTGGTGGACCGGCTACGGCGGGTCGATCGTCGTCAACGACCTCGACCGCCGCGTCACCTTCGCCTACGCCATGAACCGGCTGCACCAGCACTTCATGGCCTCGCCGCGCACGGACGCCTACGTGCGCACGGCGTGGGAGTGCCTGGACGGAGCGTCGGCGTGAGCGCCCCGCGGGTCTGCGTCATCGGGGCCGGCTGCTCGGGCATCACCACGGCCAAGCGGCTCCAGGACCACGGCATCGCCTACGACCAGTTCGAGCTCTCCGACGAGGTGGGCGGCAACTGGTACTTCAAGAACCCCAACGGCCGCTCGTCGGTCTACGAGTCGTTGCACATCGACACCTCCACGACCCGCCTTCAGTTCGAGGAGTTCCCGGCGCCGGCGGACTGGCCGCACTTCCCGCACCACACCCTCATCCATCGCTACTTCCAGGACTACGTGGCCCACTTCGGGCTGCGCGAGGCGATCACGTTCGGCGTCGGCGTCGAGCGCGCCGCCCGGGCCGACGACGGCGGCTGGGACGTCACCCTCACCACCGGGGAGACCCGTCACTACACCGATCTCGTCGTCGCCAACGGCCACCACTGGAAGCCGCGGATGCCCCAGTGGCCCGGCCACTTCGACGGCGACCTGATCCACTCCCACCACTACCTCTCCCCCTTCGAGCCGGTCGAGATGCGGGGCAAGCGGGTGATCGTCGTCGGCATGGGCAACTCCGCCATGGACATCGCCAGCGAGCTGTCGTTCCCCTGGATGGCGCAGCGGCTCTACGTCTCCGCGCGCCGCGGGGTGTGGGTGCTGCCGAAGTACCGCGGCGGCCAGCCGGCCGACAAGGTGATGGCGCCGCCGGACATCCCGAAGGAGCAGGCGCTGGCGGCCTCGCGCCAGCTGATCCGCGACCTCGTCGGCTCGATGTCGACCTACGGCCTGCCCGAGCCCGACCACGAGCCGCTGGCCGCCCACCCGTCGGTGAGCGCCGACTTCCTCACCAAGGCCGGCTCCGGCGACCTGGAGATGATCGGCGCCATCGAGCGGCTCGACGGGCGCACCGTGCACCTGGCCGACGGCGGGCGGGTCGACGACGTCGACGTCATCGTCTGCGCCTCCGGCTACGAGATGAGCTTCCCGTTCTTCGACGACGCCGAGACCGACCTCCACCCCGACAGCGAGCACCGCTACCCGCTGTTCAAGCGGGTGCTCAAGCCCGGCGTCGACCACCTGTTCTTCGCCGGACTCGCGCAGTCGTCGCCGACGATCGTCAACCTGGCCGAGCAGCAGTCGCACCTCATCGCCGGGGTCATCGACGGCTCGTACGCGCTGCCCTCGGTGGAGGAGCAGGTGCGGATCATGCGCGCCGACGAGGCGGCCCACCTCGAGCAGTACTACGACGCCCCGCGGCACACCATCCAGATCGACTTCGGGCGCTACTGCCTCGACCTGCACGCCGAGCTGGCGGCGGGCCGGGAGCGGGCGTCAGGCGGGGTCGTGCCGGCGTAGCGTGCGGCCATGCGGCTCCTCCTCACCTCCGCCGGCGTCACCAACCCGACGATCCATGCGGCGCTCGTCGACCTGCTGCCCCGCCCGATCGAGGAGTGCCGGGCGCTGGCGATCCCGACGGCGATGCACGGGCACGCGATGGTGGATCCCGAGCGCACCTGGCAGTTCGTGGCCGGACGCTCGCCGCTGCCGATGATCGATCTCGGCTGGGCGTCAGTCGGTCTGCTGGAGCTCACCGCGCTGCCGAGCATCCCCGCGGAGCGCTGGCAGGCGTGGGTGCGGGGGGCCGACGTGCTGCTGGTCTCCGGGGGCGACGCCGTCTACCTCGCCCACTGGATGCGACTCTCCGGCCTGGCCGACCTGCTGGACGACCCCGCCCTGGACCACACCGTCTGGGTCGGGCTCAGCGCCGGCAGCATGGTGATGACGCCGCGCATCGGCGAGGACTTCATGACCTGGCGACCGGCCGACGAGCCGGACCGCGACGACACGACGCTCGGCGTCGTCGACGTCTCGCTCTTCCCCCACCTGGGGATGCCGCCGGAGAACCTGCTGCCCGACGCCGAGCGCTGGGCCGCCGACCTGCCCCACGCGTCGTACGCCATCGACGACGCCACCGCGCTCGTCGTGCGGGATCCCTCCGCCCGGCCGACCCGGGTCGAGGTGGTCTCCGAGGGCGAGTGGCACCGGCTCGGGCCCGCCTGACGCACCGACCGGCAGGGGTCAGTCGCCGGCGCAGTCCTGACCGTGCACCCCGCCGCGGCACGGGCCGTCGGCGTCGACGGCGCCCATGATCCGCTCGGCGATCTGGCCGAGCTGGCGCACCTGGGTCGCGGTGAGCGGGTCGAAGACCAGGCGCCGGACCTCCCGCACGTGGGAGGGCGCAGCGGCGACGACGACGTCCCAGCCGGCGTCGGTGAGGGTGGCGAGGTTCGCGCGCGCGTCGTCGGGGTCGGGACGGCGCTCGATCAGGCCCCGCGACTCCAGCCGCGAGACCACCTGGGAGAGCCGCGAGAGCGATCCCTCGGCGAGGGCGGCGAGCCGGCTCATCCGCAGGGTGCGCTCCGGCGCCTCCGAGAGCGCGGCCATGACGGCGTAGTCGAAGTGGCGCAGGCCGGCGTCGCGGCGCAGCTGGGCGTCGAAGGCCGGCTCGAGGCGGGTGAGCAGACCGGTGAGGGCCATCCAGACGCGACGCTCCTCGTCGTCGAGCCAGGGGGTGTCGTCGGCCATGGTCCTGATCCTAGTCGGAGCAGCACGCCCGGAATAACTTCAACCTTCAAGTGATTGGGGCTATCATTCAGTTCAACCTTGAAGTTCTCGAAAGGAACGCCCGTCATGAACATCGCCCTCTGGATCATCGCCGGACTCCTGGCCGCCGCGTTCCTCGCCGCCGGCGCCATGAAGCTGCTGCAGCCCCGCGAGAAGCTCATCGCCTCCGGTCTCGGCTGGGTCGAGGACTCCTCCGACGGCGCGGTGAAGGCGATCGGCCTCATCGAGGTGCTCGGCGCGCTCGGGCTGATCCTGCCCGCCGCCCTCGACCTCGCTCCCGTGCTCGTGCCGCTCGCGGCCACCGGGCTCGCGCTCACCATGGCCGGCGCCGTGGTGGTGCACGTGCGCCGCGGCGAGACCCAGCCCCCGGCCCTCGGCGCGCCCGTCGTGCTGCTGGTGCTGGCCGCGCTGGTCGCCGTGCTGCGCTTCGGCCCGCAGGCGTTCTGATGCGCGCCCTCCCGGCCGCCCGGGTGCGCACCAGCGTGCGCATCCCGCTCGACCTCGGGCTCGGACGCCCGGTCGTCGCGCAGGTGCACACCTTCGAGGGCCTCCTCGACGGACGCGAGCACCTGCTGCTCGCCCTCGGGGACCCGACCTCGCGGCCGGGAGGCCCCGCTCCACTGGTGCGTCCGCACAGCGAGTGCCTCACCGGCGACGTCCTCGGCTCGCAGCGCTGCGACTGCGGGCCTCAGCTGCGCGAGGCCGTCGACCGGATCTCCGCCGAGGGCGGCTACCTGCTCTACCTGCGCCAGGAGGGCCGCGGCATCGGCCTCTACGCCAAGCTCGACGCCTACCGCCTCCAGGACGAGGGCCTCGACACCTACGCCGCCAACCGCGCACTGGGTCACGGCGAGGACGAGCGCGACTACGGCGTCGCCGCGCAGATGCTGGCGGCCGTGGGGGTCGACCGGATCCGCCTGCTCAGCAACAACCCCGACAAGGCCGCCCAGCTGCGCGCCGACGGCCTCGCGGTGGTCGAGCAGGTGATCACCGGGGTGCACCTCACCGCGGCCAACGACTCCTACCTGAGGGCCAAGCGCGACCACACCGCGCACCTGCTCGACCTGCCGACGCCGGCCTGAGGTCAGCGGCCCGCCGAGCGGCGGTAGCGACGCACCGAGAGCGGGACGAAGACCACGAGGATGCCGACCACCCAGATCAGCGTGTAGAGCGCCGGGTGCTGCATCGACCAGGCGTCGTCGACGGGCGCCCCGGCGCCGAGGTTGCCGAACAGCTCCCGGCTGGCCTGCGTCAGCGAGCTCACGGGGTTCCAGGTGACCAGCCAGCGCAGGACGCCGTCGAAGCTCGAGAGCGGCACGAAGGCGTTGGAGAGGAACGTGGCCGGCATGATGACGATGAACGAGGCGTTGTTGATGACCTCGACGCTGGGCACCAGCAGCCCGACGTAGCCCATGATCCAGCTGACGGCGTAGGCGAAGAGCAGCAGCAGCCCGAAGCCGAGCAGCGCGTCGACGACGCCCTCGCGGATGCGCCAGCCGACCAGCAGGCCGGTGAGCGCCATGATGATCAGCGAGAGCACGTTGTAGACGACGTCGGAGGTGGTGCGGCCCACCAGCACCGCGGCCGGCGACATCGGCAGCGAGCGGAAGCGGTCGATGATCCCCTTCTGCATGTCCTCCGCGAGACCCGCGCCGGTGAAGGTGGCGCCGAAGACCACCGTCTGGGCGAAGATGCCGGCGATGAGGAACTCGCGGTAGTTCACCGAGCCGCCGGGGTCGATGGCGCCGCCGAAGACGAAGGCGAAGAGCAGCACGAACATGATCGGGCTGATCAGCACGAAGACGAGGATCTCGGGCACGCGCTTGATCTTGATGAGGTTGCGCTTGGCGACGACCCAGCCGTCGGTGAGCGCCCGGACCGGGCCGCCGGGACGCACGATCGGGCCGGTGGGCTGCAGGGACGCGCTCATCGGGCGACCTCCTCGGTGTCGGCGGTGTGGGACCCCGCAGGAGCGGCGTCCTCGGTGTGGGACCCCGTGAGGGTCAGGAAGACGTCGTCGAGGGTGGGACGACGCAGGCCGATGTCGAGCACCGCGACGCCGGCGGCCTCCAGGCCCGCCAGCACCCGCGACAGGGCGGCGACGCCGCCGTCGACGGCGGCCGTCAGCTCGCGACCGCCGCCCTCGACGCCGACGGCGCCGAGCGCGACCTCGGCGAGCAGGCCCTGCACCCGGGCGCTGTCGGCGGGGTCGGCCAGGACGACCTCGACGCGCTCGCCGCCGGTCTGGGCCTTGAGCTCGTCGGCGGTGCCGCGCGCGATGGCACGGCCGTGGTCGATGACGACGATGTCGTCGGCGAGGCGGTCGGCCTCCTCGAGGTACTGGGTGGTGAGCAGGAGGGTGGCACCGCCGGTGACGAGGTCGCGGATGACGTCCCACATCTGCAGGCGGGAGGCGGGATCGAGGCCGGTGGTGGGCTCGTCGAGCACGAGCACCGGCGGGGCGGCCACGAGCGCCCCGGCGAGGTCGAGACGACGGCGCATGCCGCCGGAGTAGGTCTTCGAGGGGCGGTCGCCGGCGTCGGAGAGGCCGAAGCGCTCGAGGAGCTCGCGGGCGCGCTCGCGCGAGCGGGTGCGCCCCAGGCCGTAGAGCCGCCCGACCATCTCGAGGTTCTCGAAGCCGGTGAGGTGCTCGTCGACGGCGGCGTACTGGCCGGAGAGCCCGATGCGCGCCCGCACGCCGTCGGGGTCGGCGAGGACGTCGACGCCCGCGACCTCGGCGGTGCCGGAGTCGGGCCGCAGGAGGGTGGTGAGCACGCGCACGGCGGTGGTCTTGCCGGCGCCGTTGGGGCCGAGCAGGGCCAGCACGGTGCCCTCGGGCACGTCGAGGTCGAGGCCGGCGAGGGCCTCGACGCCCTTGAATCGCTTGACGAGCCCGCGGGCTCGGATCATGGGGGTCATGGCGCTCCAGTGGCGGACGGCGCCCCGGCGGGGCGGACGACTCCGACCCTAGGGGCGACCACCGACAGTCGCCATCGACTTCCCCGGAGAGGCCGGCGTCAGCGGCCGCCGACGCCGCCCTCGAGGGCGTGCTCGACGTCGTGCATCCAGCGCCTCGTGCTGACGCCGCCGAGCAGCCCGAGGACCAGGAGGCCCGCGGCGGCGGCGATCACGCCGACCAGCACGGCCCCGGCGGCCACGAGCGACCAGACGACGCCGTCGCCGGCCGAGCCCTCGCCGGGCACGGCCACGACCAGCGCGGCGAGGACGCCGGCGGCGATGCTCACGCCCAGCAGACGGCGAGCGCGACGCCCGGCCCGGCTGCGGCGCGCGCGGGCGTGATGACCGCGGGAGGTCGCCACGACGACGCCGGCTCGGACGACGGTCCAGGCGGCGCCGGTGGCGAGCATCGCCAGGAGGGCCTCGCCGAAGCGGTCGCCGTCGCGGGCGACGGCCACGGCGCCCACGAGGTAGGCGAGCACGAGGACGGCGTCGAGGAGCAGCCCGGCGCGGGTGCCGGGACGCGGCTCGGAGGCGGTGAGGGACGCGGCCATGCCCCCAGGGTGACCCACGACCCCAGCCCCGCGGGCATCGCCACGGCCCCCTCCTCGCACGGGTGAGCCCTCCGATCGACCGCCGACCCGACCGAACGGCCGCTCGCTCACCCCTGTGGGGTGGACGACGGAGCGACTACCCGCGAGTCTGAAGGGCCTGCCGGGCTGTCGGCGGGCGAGGCGTCAGGAGCCAGGACTGTGAGCGACACGAGTCGCACGGACGGACGCCGCACCGAGGGACGCTCGATCGTGCTGGGCGCCGCGCGCTCCTGCATGGCCGAACGCGGCTACCACGGCACGAGCATCCGAGAGATCGCCGCGCGAGCGGGCATGACCTCCGCCGCGCTCTACCACCACTTCTCCAGCAAGCAGGCGGTGCTGGCCGCGCTCATCGACGGCGCGCTCGAGAGGGCCGCGGTGATGGTCGACGAGGCGGTCTCCGGGTCGGCCTCGGATCCGCGCTCCCAGCTGCACGCCACCGTGCGCGCCTGGGCCCTCTTCCACGCCGTGCATCGCGACGACGCCCTCATCGGCTCCAGCGAGCTGCGGAGCCTGGAGGGCGCCCATCTCTCCCATGTCGTGGCGGCCCGCGAGCAGATCGAGGGTCGCCTGGAGTCCATCGTCCTGGCCGGGGTGCACAGCGGTGACTTCGCGGCCGCCGACGCCCTGCTCGCCGCGCGCGCGGTCATGAGCATGGGCAGCTCGATCGTCACCTGGTTCGACCCCACGGGTCCGCTGACGCCCGACGAGATCGCCGACGTCTACGCCAGCCTCGCCCTCGGCGCGGTGCGGGCGGCCGGCTTCGACGACGACGCCGCGGCGGTCGCCGCCGGCCTTCCCTCGCACGCGGCCTCGGAGGCGGCACACCACCTCGCGGGCCTCGCGCCCGCGCTGCCCCCGGTCACCCCCGCCTGACGCCCCTGACGCCCCCCTGACACCCGTCCGGCGCCCGGCTCAGGGCGCCAGGTGCAGACCGGGCGGCCGCTCCTCGCCCCCGCCGCCCAGCGGCGTGAGCTCCTGGAAGGAGCCCGGGGGCGGGGTGACCCCGTTCTCACGGCACCACTCCCCCGGCGGACGCTGCGAACGCCGCGCGATGCCGTTCGACGGCTCCAGCTGCAACGGGATCGGCGGCAGCGGCGGCAGCTCCTGGCCGGCCTCGGCGGCGAGCTCGTCGGCGTCCTTCTCCTCCGACATCCCGATCGGACCGACGCGCTGGGCGTTGAGGAACTGACGCACCACCGGCTCCTCCGAGCTCAGCAGCATCTCGCGGGGGCCGAACATCGCCAGGTGGCGGTGGTAGAGCAGCCCGATGTTGTCCGGCACCGTCCGCGCGGTGTTGATGTCGTGGGTGACGATCAGGAACGTCGCGTCGATCTGGGCGTTCAGGTCCACGATCAGCTGGTTGAGGAACGCGGTGCGCACCGGGTCCAGGCCGGAGTCGGGCTCGTCGAAGAGCACGATCTCGGGGTCGAGCACCAGGGCGCGGGCCAGACCGGCGCGCTTGCGCATGCCGCCGGAGATCTCGCCAGGGAGCTTGTCCTCCGCACCCAGCAGACCGACCAGGTCCATCTTCTCCATCACGATGCGACGGACCTCGGACTCCGACTTCTTCGTGTGCTCGCGCAACGGGAACGCCACGTTGTCGTAGAGGTTCATCGACCCGAACATCGCGCCGTCCTGGAAGAGGACGCCGAACAGCTTCCGGATCTCGTAGAGCTCCTTCTCGCTGCACGACGCGATGTCGGTGCCCTCGATCACCACCGACCCACGATCCGGCTTCAACAGCCCGATCAGCGTCTTCAACAGCACCGACTTGCCCGTGCCCGACGGACCCAGCATCACGCAGATCTCACCCGCCGGCACCGTCAACGAGACGTCACCCCAGATCAGCTGCTTGCCGAAGGACTTCGTCAGGTCCTGGATCTTGATCTCGACGCCCATCGGCAGCGCTCCTCGCAGGTCGGCCCGGGCCTTGGGTCGGCGCGTGGCTGGGGGCAAGGGTCCCCGTCCAGCACCGTGATCGTCAACACACCCGGCCGCGGGCCGGGCTCAGCCCCGCTCGACGGCGGCGTGCTCGCGGGCCGGGTAGAGCGAGGAGTCGAGCACCGCGCCGACGTCGCGGCGCACCAGCCGGGTCATCACCCGGGCCGGAAGCAGCCGCACGCCGAGCCACGTCGATCCGGCGCGATGGCCCAGGACGATGCGGGTGCGCCGGGTGCCCACCGCGTCGAGCACCTCGCGGGCGACGGCGTCGGGCGAGGTCGTCAGGTACTTGCGCGCGAAGCCCGCGCTGGCCTCGTGGCGGGAGATGTTGGTGGCGACGCCGCCGGGGTGCACGAGGTGCACCGCCACGCCGCTGCCGACCAGCTCGGCCGCCAGGGCCTCGGTGAAGCCGCGGACGGCGAACTTGCTGGCGCAGTAGTCGCTGTGGTGCGGGGTGCCGACGAGGCCGAAGAGGCTGGAGACGTTGACGATGGCGCCGGCCTCGCTGCGCAGCACCTGCGGCAGGAAGGCGCGGGTGCCGTGGCGCACGCCGTCGAAGTTGACCGCCATCACCCGGCGGTAGGCGTCCTCGGAGGTGCCCCACACCGGCTGCACCTCGCCCTCGATGCCGGCGTTGTTGAGGACGACGTCGGCCCCGCCGAGCTCGGCCTCCACGAGGTCGGCGAAGTCGAGCATCGCCTCGCGGTCGCTGACGTCGAAGGCGCGGTGGCTGACCCGCGTGCCGGCCGGCAGCAGCGCGACGGTCTCCTCGAGCGCGGCGGCGTCGTAGTCGTTGAGCGCCAGCGCGGCGCCCCGACGGGCCGCCTCGAGGGCGTAGGAGCGGCCCATGCCCGATCCGGCGCCGGTGACGACGACGACGCGTCCTGCGTAGCTCTTCACGGTGCGGTGCTCCTCGCGGTCAGGAGAACGAGTGGTGCTCGGGACGGAACCGCGCGGCCAGGCGACGGAAGGTGAAGGAGAAGCCGGGGAACATCGCGATGACGTGGCCGCTCTTGGACTGGTACCAGGAGTGGCAGCCGCCGGTCTTCCACACGGTGCGGTCCATCTCGCGGTGCACCATCGTCGTGTAGTCGTCCTCGGCACGCTCGGTGACCTCGATGGCCCGGGCCTTGCGGGACCGGACGGCCTCGATCGCCTTGAGGATGTACTTCAGCTGCGACTCGATGACGAAGATCGCGCTGGTGTGGCCGATGCCGGTGTTCGGCCCGGTGACGACGAACAGGTTCGGGAAGCCCGGGATCGTGGTGCCGAGGTAGGCGCGCGGGAACTCGCTCCAGAAGGCGTCGAGCTTGACGCCGTCGCGGCCGATCACGGGGTAGGAGATGACCCCGTCGGTGGCGTCGTAGCCGGTGGACCAGACGATGACGTCGAGGTCGACGTGCTCGCCGGAGGCGGTGACGATGCCGGTGGCGTCGAGGTGGTCGATGCCGTCGGTGCGGTCGTGGAGCGTCGCGTTCGACGCCGCGAGGGCCGGGTAGAGGGTGTCGGAGAGGATGATCCGCTTGCAGCCGATCGTGTAGTCCGGGGTGACCTTCGCGCGCAGCTCGGGGTCGGCGATCTGGGTCTCGATGTGCTTGAGCGCCGTGGCCTGGGCGACCTTCTTGAGCATCTTCTCGGAGTACTTGAACCCGATGACGCGGGTCTCCAGCGACCAGTAGATGCCGGTGCGCAGCGCCTTGTGCAGCGCCTTGACGCCGAGCAGGCGGCGCTCGAGCGGGGAGAAGGCGCGGTCGGGGCGCGGCATCACCCAGTGCGGGCTGCGCTGGAAGACGTGGAGCTCGCCGACCTCGGGCTGGATGGCCGGGATGAGCTGGGCGGCCGAGGCGCCCGAGCCGACGACGGCGACGCGCTTGCCGGCGAGGTCGACGTCGTGGTTCCAGTCGTTGGTGTGGAAGGTGACGCCCTCGAAGTCCTCGCGGCCGGGGAACGGCGGGACCACCGGCGTCGAGAGCGGACCGGAGGCGTTGACGAGGAACTGGCCGTGGAAGGTGCCGGCGCCGTCGGTGCGGACCTCCCAGCCGTCACCGACCCACTCCACCTCGAGCACGTTGGCGTTGGTGACCGTGCGCTCGCGCAGGCCGTGCTTGGCGATGACATGCTCGGTGTACTCCTGCAGCTCGGCCTGGTCGGCGAACATCTGGCTCCAGGCGTAGGGCTCCGACGAGATGGAGTACAGCGGCGACTGCACGTCGACGGCCGCGCCCGGGTAGGAGTTCTGGCACCACGTGCCGCCCATGAAGTCGCGCCGCTCGAGCAGGACGAAGTCGTCGATGCCGTGCTTGCGCAGCTCGATGGCGGTGCACTGGCCGCCGAAGCCGCTGCCGATGATGACGACGGCGTGGCGGTGGACGGTCGCGTCGGAGGCGGCGGGCCGGCCGTCGGGCTGGACGTCGGGTGCGGTGCTGGAGGTGGTCATGCGGACTCCGGGTGGTCGGGGTCGCCGACGGTGGCGACAGGGCCACTCTAATCTGATGACGCTCGATTCCGCATGGGGTTGAGAGACACCTCACCCAGGGTGGATCCCCCGGCCCCGTCCGTCTCAGTCCTGGCCGACGCCGTAGGCGATCGCGCGCAGGAAGCGGCGCAGGCCCGCGACGACGTCGGCGCGCGGCAGCTGCGACCCCGAGTGCAGCCACGCCATGATCGCGTGGCTCAGCCCGCCGACGACGGCGCGCCGCAGCGTCACGAGCTGGTCCTCGGGGAGGTCGCCCAGCAGGCCGGAGTCGGCGATCAGCCCGGTGAGCAGGCCCCCGAACTCCTCCATGCGCTGCAGGTAGGCGGCGTCGACGCGCTCGCTGACGCCGATGACCTCGAACCACACGACGCGGCCCAGCCGCGGGTCGCTCTCGACGAGGGAGAGGAAGGCGTCGAGGCCGTCCTGGGCCAGCTCGCCGATGTCGCCGGAGTGGGCCTGGGCGACCTCCAGGACGGTGTCGCGCAGCCGGTCCATGCAGGCCTCGTAGACGGCCAGCAGGAGGTCCTCGGTGCTGGCGAACTCCTCGTAGAAGTACCGGTCGGCCACCCGCGCCTCGCGGCACAGCTGGCGGACGGTGGCCGCGGAGTAGCCCACCGAGCCGAACACGTCGAGGCCGGCGTCGAGGAGCTGACGCCGCCGCCGCGCGGCGCGGTCGGCCGCGGACTCGCCGCCGTAGGTGCGGCCCGTCGCCGCGGTGCTCCCGGATGCCACGACGCCCCTCAGCCCAGCCGCAGCGCGGCGATGAGCCGGCGGGCGACCTCGCCGCCCTCGGCCAGGGCGACGTCGAGCGCGGCCGGGACGTCGAGACCCTCGCGCAGGCGATGCAGGGCGGCGTCGGGATCGGCGGCCGAGCCGGCGGCGCCCGCCGCGCGGTAGAGCTCGGCCAGCCGCGCCTCGGCGCGCTCGAGGTCGGCGGGGACGAACTCCCACGGCACGTCGTGCGCACGGTCGAGGATCGCCAGTCGCAGCGCCGCCGGC
Organism: Nocardioides sp. B129/18; assembly: GCF_055282735.1. NCBI lineage: Bacteria > Bacillati > Actinomycetota > Actinomycetes > Propionibacteriales > Nocardioidaceae > Nocardioides > Nocardioides sp. B129/18. Next base: position 65,432 of record NZ_JBUZJI010000018.1, read on the forward strand.
GAGCAGCGGCCGAGCAGGTCGTCGACGAGCACGAGGTTGCCGGTGGACTTGGCCATCTTGGCGCCGTCGAGGCGCACCTCGCCGACGTGCAGCGTCGCCCGCGCGAAGGGGGTGACGCCGGTGGCGCTGGAGACCATCGCGGCCAGGTAGGCGTGGTGGGGGAAGAGGAGGTCCTCGCCGCCGGCCAGCACCTCGACCGACGAGCCGTGCACGGCCAGCGCCATCGCGGCGCACTCGGCATGCCAGCCGGGCCGCCCCCAGCCCCACGGGCTCGGCCAGGCCGGGCGGCCCTCCTCCGAGGCCCGCCACACGGGCACGTCGAAGGGGTCCTCCTTGGCCGGGTGGTCGGGCTCCTCGCCGTACTCGGCGAAGCGCCGCAGGGCGTCGTCGTGCTCCAGGCCGCTGGCCGCCGCGACGGCGCCGCCGCGGAACCAGACCGTGCCGTCGACCTCGTAGGCGGCGCCCCCGTCGAGCAGGGCCTGGGCCAGCTGCTGGACGGTGTCGACGTGGTGGCGGGCGTGCGGCTCGGCCTGCACCGGCGCCACCGAGAGCGCCCGCAGGCTCTGGCCGAAGACGGCCTCCTGGCCCAGCGCGAACTCGTCGTAGTGACGCCCCCGCGCCTGCGCGGCGTCGAGCAGGACGTCGTCGACGTCGGTGATGTTGCGGCACACCCGCGCCTCGACGCCCGTGCCGCGCAGCAGCCCGGCCAGCAGGTCCGCCCACACGAACGTGGCGGCGTGGCCGAGGTGGGTGACGTCGTAGGGCGTGATGCCGCAGACGTAGACGCGGGCCGCGCCGACGACGCCGAGGCGCACGCCGCCCAGCGTCAGGGACGCGGGCGCGGGCGGGAGCGCGCCCACGCGGTGGGCGAGGTCGGTGATGCCGGGACCGAGCTGACGAGCCATGACCCGATCCTCCCACTGCCGGGCGGGGTGTCGGAGGGGGATCGCCGCTCAGCCTCGCGCGCGCTCGGCCGCCCGGGCCGCGGTGGCCTCGAGCCGCAGCGCCGCCAGCCGGCGACGCGCATGCCGATCGAGCGTCTCCTCCTCCGCGCGCTCGCACAGCAGCAGGCAGCGCTCGGGGTCGCCGTGACGCCGCGCGTCCTCGGCGGCGTCGAGCAGCATCGCCTCGGCCCACGGCTCGCCGATCGAGCCGCAGCGCTGCAGGGCGACCAGCACGTCGGTGCGGCGATCGTCGCGAACGCCCCAGCGGCGGGCCAGCAGCCCGGCCAGGCGTCGCTCCTCGACCGTGCCCGCGGATCCGGCGACCAGCTCCTCGACCCGGGAGCCACGGACGCGCAGGGCGTCGTCGAGCAGTCGCGCGGCGCGCAGCACCGGCAGGCGCTCCTCGACGACGGCGGGCTCGCGCTCGGCCACGGCGGCGAGGTCGTCGACGTCGCCGCGCCCGCGCAGGACCGCCGCGGCGCGGACGACCGCGCGGCCGGCGTCGTCGAGGGCCGCGAGCTCGCGGGCGACGTGGAGGTGGAGGGGTGCGCTGGGCGCGCGGTGCAGCGCGAGGTCGAGCAGGCCCGGATCGCCGTTGCTGCGCACGAGGAGCTGGCGGGCGAGGGTCAGCGGCACCGCCGACGCCTCGACGCCGCGGTGCACGCCGATGCGAGCGCGCACCTCGTCGACGTCGAGGGGCTGCAGGAGGACGGTGTGCGCCCGCAGGGCCTCCAGGAGGCCGGCCAGCGGGCCGTCGGGGATGCCCAGGTCGTAGACGCAGCCGCCCAGGAGCAGCCCGGGCGACTCGCGGCCGGCGCACAGCGCGCGCAGGACCGCCGCCGAGCTCGCGTCGAGCTCGTGGGCGCCGTCGACGACGAGCAGGCGTCCGCCCAGCGCGGCCGCCAGCGAGGCGGCCAGCTGCTCGGTGGAGCGGCCCGCGATCGAGCCGGCGCCGAGCACCTCGGCCACCAGGCCGAGCGGCGCCGTGGCGTCACCGCGGCGGGCCTCCAGGCGCACGACGGCCGACGCGTCCCCGGCAGCCGCGACCACCGCGTCCAGGACGGTGCTGACCCCGGAGCCCGGACGACCGCCCGCGAACGCGACCGAGCCCTCGGCGAGCACCTCCTGGAGGCGCGCCGACGGCAGGTGCCGTGCTGGGCGGGCGGGCATGCTCGCAATCTAGACGCCCGCCCCACACCGGGGCGAGCGCGCGGCCCCGTGCGGACGGGTGGGCCGCGGACGGGTCAGCCGCGCGGCTCGTCGTCCTCGCGGATCGGGATGGTGCGGCGCTTGGGCTCCTGGGTGCGGGCCTCCTCGCCGTAGACGCCCTCGACGCGGGCCTTCTCGACCTTCTTCAGCTGGCGGGTCAGGCTCCAGCCGAGGAAGCCGACCAGCAGGCACAGGCCGACGAAGATGGCCAGGGCACCCCAGCCGGCCTTGACGTCCTCGGGCTTCGGGCTCTTGTCCTCGGTCGAGACGACGACCGACGCGAGGTCGGCGAGGTGCGCGGTGAGCGGGCTGAGGGCGTGGACGAGGTCGATCACGGGTGCTCCTCGGGGTCGATGCCGGCGAAGAGGTCGTCCTCCGGCGTCTGGGACGGGACGTGGCTGGTGACGAGCTCGAAGTCCTCGGTGGGCCACACCTCGGCCTGCAGCTCGCGGGGCACCGCGAACCAGAAGCCGTCGGGGTCGATCTGGGTGGCGTGGGCCAGGAGGGCCTGGTCGCGGACGCCGAAGAACTCCGCGCACGGGACCTTGGTGGTGACGCGGGCGTCCCACTCGGGCTCCGGCTTCCAGTCGCGCAGGCGCTCCTCCCACGGCGACTCCAGGCCGTGGGCCAGCATCGCGTCGTGGAGGCGCTGCATGCGCTCGCGGTTGAAGGAGTGGTGGTAGTAGAGCTTGGCGACCTGCCAGGGCTCGCCGGACTCGGGGTAGCGCTCGGGGTCGGCGGCCCACTCGACGGCGGCCACGGAGATCTCGTGGCACTTGATGTGGTCGGGGTGGGGGTAGCCGCCGCGCTCGTCGTAGGTGGTGAGCACGTGGGGGCGCACCTCGCGGATGAGGCGCACCAGCGGCGCGGCCGCCTCCTCCAGCGGCACCAGGCCGAAGCAGCCCTCCGGCAGCGGCGGCTTGGGGTCGCCCTCGGGCCAGCCGGAGTCGACGAAGCCGAGCCAGTGCTGGGTGATGCCGAGGATGTCGCGGGCCCGCTCCATCTCCTGGCGCCGGATCTCGGTGATGTTCGCGAGGATCTCGGGCCGGTCCATCCTGGGGTTCAGCACCGAGCCGCGCTCGCCGCCGGTGCAGGTGGCGACGTGGACCTCGACGCCCTGGGCCACGTACTTGGCGGTGGACGCCGCGCCCTTGCTCGACTCGTCGTCGGGGTGGGCGTGCACGTGCATCAGGCGCAGGCCGCTGCGGGGCGCGGTCGCGGGGGCGTCGGACATGGGCTTCATGGTAGGTGGGACCATGGAGGGGTGAGCGCACCGGACCTGACCGACCACGATCTGGCCGACCGCTACGGCACCCGCCGCCCGTGGGGACGTCGCGGGGCCATCCTGGCCAGCGTCGTCGTCGCCGCGATCTTCGGCGGCTGGCTCGCCTGGACCACCCTCGAGCAGTCCGACCCCGAGGTGAGCTCGGAGCTGCTCGGCTTCGAGGTCACCGGCCAGCACTCCGCCGAGGTGAAGATCGCCGTCAAGGTCCGCGGCGGCGTCGACCCCTCCACCGCCCGCTGCCTGCTGCGCGCCTACGCCGCCGACCACACCACCGTCGGCGAGAAGGTCTTCGTCCCCACCGGCTCGGGCCGCTACACCCCCAGCGTCCGCACCGAGCGCGAGGCGACGTCGGTGGAGTCCGTCGGCTGCACCACCCCCACCCAGAACCGGCCGCGGTGACGGGGGCTGTGGAGGATTCGTGGCCTGGGGGAACGCCGAAAGATTGAGCGGCTGACCGCTGAACCTCTCGGTTGGAGTTCGAACCTTCGAACGCCAACCGTGCGTTTCGGCGGCGGACCGCCGAAACGCACACGCCCCCGGCGCGAGCCAGGAACCGTCCACAGCCCTCCGGCGGGGTGAGGTCGCCCACAGCGTCGACCTGCGTCCGGGGGCCGGCGTTGCTACATTGGACGGACCGATCGTGCCGGAAGGGCCGTCAGAACGGCCCGCACCGCTCGATGCGAACGCCGTTCCCGGCGTCCCGAGCCAGCACGAGACCACCCGCGGCGGATCCACCGCGCGGGCCACACACGCACACGCAGGAGAACGCCATGACGCAGTCGAGCCAGCAGGCCCAGCAGACGATCTGGCTCACCCAGGAGGCCTACGACAAGCTCCAGGCGGAGCTCGAGGAGCTCAAGGGGCCGGTGCGCCAGGAGATCATCGACCGGATCAGCGCCGCCCGCGACGAGGGTGACCTCAAGGAGAACGGCGGCTACCACGCCGCCCGCGAGGAGCAGGGCAAGCTCGAGGGCCGCATCCTCCAGCTCCAGGACATGCTCGAGCGCGCCGAGGTCGGCGAGACCCCGGCCGACGACGGCGTCGTCGGTCCCGGCATGGTCGTCACCTACAAGTTCGACGGCGATGACGACGACGAGGCCGAGACCTTCCTGCTCGGCGCCCGCGAGATCGAGCCCGAGGGCCTGAAGGTCTACTCCCCGCAGTCGCCGCTGGGCGCGGCCATCCTCGGCCACCGCACCGGCGAGACGGTCGCCTACGAGGCGCCCAACGGCAAGCAGCTCCAGGTCGTCATCCTCGACGCCAAGCCGTTCGTCGGCTGAGGTCCCCCACGACGCCCCACGAGGCGGTCCCCCACGCGGGGGGCCGCCTCGTGTGCTGTTCGGACTGCTCTCGGGACTGGTCCAGGGACTGCTCTCGGACTCAGATGGTGAACCGGGAGATCAGCGTCTTGAGCTGACTGGCCATGCCGGCCAGCTGGGTGGCGGCCTGGAGGGTGTTCTGCGCGCCCTCGCTGGTGTCGCCGGCGGCGGTCGCGACCCGGGTGACGTCCTCGGCGATGCCCCCGGCGCCCGTGGCGGCCTCGGTGACCGAGCGGGCGATCTCGTTGGTGGTGGCCGTCTGCTCCTCCACCGCCGAGGCGATCGTCGTCTGGATGTCGTTGATCCGGCCGATGACCTCGGAGATCTCGCTGATCGCGGTGACCGCGCCCTGGGTGTCGCCCTGGATCGCCTCGATCTTGCGGCCGATGTCCTCGGTGGCCTTGGCGGTCTCCTTGGCCAGCTCCTTGACCTCGTTGGCGACCACCGCGAAGCCCTTGCCGGCATCGCCGGCCCGGGCGGCCTCGATGGTGGCGTTGAGGGCCAGGAGGTTGGTCTGCTGGGCGATCGAGGTGATCACCTTGATGACCTGGCCGATCTCCGCGGAGGAGTCGCCGAGGTTGGAGACGGTCTCCTGGGCCGAGGACGCCGTGTGCACGGCCGTGGTGGCCACGGTGGAGGCCTCGGTGGCGTTCTGCGCGATCTCGCGGATCGAGGCCGTCATCTCCTCCGCCGCCGAGGCGACGGTCTGGATGGAGACGCTGACCTCCTCCGAGGCCGCGCTGGCCGAGGCGGCGCGGTCGGAGGTCATCGACGCCCCGTCGCCCATGCCCTGGGCGAGGATCGTCAGCTGCTCGGCGGAGATCTCCAGCTCCTGGGCGGTGGCGCCGATGTTGGCCATCGACTCGCGCAGCGCCTCCAGCAGGACGCTCAGGCCCCCGGCGAGCTGGCCGACGGCGTCCTCCCCCGACACGGTGACCGGACGGGTCAGGTCGCCGGCGGCGGCCGCCCGCACGACCTCGAGGACGGAGTCGACCTTGGCGGCCATCTCGGCGGCCTCGATGCGCTCGCGCTCCTCCTTGGCGATGCGCTCCAGCGCGCTGGAGAAGATCCGGCCGACGTTGCGCAGCGCCTCGAGACGGCCCACGGTCGGGTGCAGGGTCTCGGTGGCGAAGAAGTCCATCGTGCCGACGACCTGGCCGCCGATCATGATCGGGAAGCAGACGCCGGACTTCACGCCGACGCGCTGGGCGACGGGCGCCCGCACGCAGTCGGTCATCTCGCCGATGTCCTGGGTGAAGAAGAGGTCCTCGGTGGCCCAGGCACGACCCGAGAGGCCGACGCCGCGGGCGAAGGACGCCTCGAGGGTGACCTTGCGGAACTCCGGGCCGGCGTCGCCGGACTCGAGGTTGAAGTGCAGGCGGTCGTCGGACTCGTCGATCTTCCAGTACGAGCCGTAGGCCCAGCCGAACTCCTCGCGCACGGTGTCGAGCACGGTGCGGGCGGCGTCCTCGACGGTCGAGGCCTGGCCGATGACGGCGAGGACGCGGTTGACCGCCGCGGAGTCGCTGAGGGTCTCGGCGAGCTCGCGCTCGGAGCGCAGCTTGTCGGTGATGTTCTCCCACGTGGCCATGGCGCCGACGTACTGACCCTCGCGGTCGCGGATGGCGTGCACCTGGAGGTCGAGGGTCTCCGGGCCGATCGAGATGTTCGCGCGACGCGGCAGCAGGCTCGGGTCGGCGAGGATGGCGCGCTGGTAGTCGGGGTTCTTGTGGAAGATGTCGAGGTTCGAGCCGACGATCGCCGACGGCGAGATCGGCAGCCAGTCGGCCAGCCGCAGCAGGCCCTCCCGGGTCGCCTCGTTGACGTAGGTGATGGTGAAGTCGCGGTCGGCGATCATCACCCGGCTCGGGACGACGTCGAGGATGCCCGGCAGCGAGGCCAGGTCGACGGCCTCGGTCGAGACGGGCGCGGCGTCCAGGGCGGTGGGGACGGGTGCAGCGGTGTGCTGGGGACCGTCGATGAGCTCGGTCACGGGGTTCCTCCGGTGGTCTCGGCGAGCGTGGAGACGTCCACGGCCCGGTCGGCGTCCAGGACGAGCAGGATGGCCCCGGGACGGGGCATCACCCCGACGACGGCGTCCTGGACCGTCGCGGGAAGGTTGGCCGGCGTGACCTGAAGGTCGCGCAGGTCGGCGTCGATGACCTCGCCGATGTCGTCGACGAGCAGCGAGACGACCTCGCCGCGCGAGCGGACGATGACGTTCATCGGCAGCACGCCCTCGGCCCGGGGCGGCAGCGCGAGGCGGCAGCGCAGGTCGAGCGCGGTGACGATCTGCCCGCGCAGGTTGATCAGGCCGAGCACGGACTCCGGCGCGCACGGCACCACGGTCATCTCCTGGTAGCGCAGCACCTCCTGCACCCACTCCACGTCGACGCCGAAGAACAGGCCGTCGACCCAGAACGTGCACAGCTGCCGGACGCCGGTGCGGGTGGCGGCGGTCGCCGCGGTGGTGGCGGTCATCGCGCACCTGCCATGAGGGGTCGGACGACGGCGTCGAGGTCGACGAGGTCGGTGACGCGGTCCTGGACCACGGCCGAGCCGAGGACGCCGGGACGACGCCCGACCTCCGTGGCCACGACGGCCTCCTCGACGACGTCGAGCACCCGGTCGATGACGATGCCCACGCGTCGGCCCTCCTCCTCGTGCACGACCACCGAGATCTGCTCGGTGGCCTCGGCGGACTCGACCAGGCCGATGGCGGAGGCCAGCCGCACCAGCGGCAGGATCCCGTCGCGGTACTGGACGACCTCGGCGGAGCCGGAGCGCTCGACCCGGGCGAGGTCGAACTCCTCCAGCCGCGAGACGGCGGTGAGCGGCAGGGCCGCCCGACGACCCGAGGCGATCTCGAGCACGAGCAGCGCCCGGCTGTCGACGGCGTCGGAGCGGTGGCCCTCGTCGGGCTGGGCCACGGTGGCCAGCTCGCGGTCGCGGGCGATGCCGGCGACGTCGAGGATCAGCGCGACGCGGCCGTCGCCCATGATCGTGGCCCCGGCGTACATCGGCAGCGCCTTGAGCTGGCGGCCGATCGGCTTGACGACGATCTCCTGGGTGTCGTGGACCTCGGTGACGCACAGGCCGAAGCGGGTGTCGTCGGCCTGGACGACCACGATGGTGAGGGCGTCGACGGAGCCGACCTTGAGGGCCGGGCCGCCGAGGGCCTCCGCGAGGGTCACCAGCGGCAGCAGGCGTCCGCGCAGCCGCAGCACCGGGGCGCCGGCGAGCACCTCGACGCTGTCGCGCAGGTCGCGGCCCTCGAGCCGGACGAGCTCGACGAGGTTGGCCTGCGGGATGGCGTAGCGCTCGCCGGTCTCGCCGACGACCAGCGCCGGGATGATGGCCAGCGTCAGCGGGATCCGGACGCGGACCGTGGTGCCGGAGCCGACCACGCTGGCGAGGTCGACGCTGCCGCCGATGCGCTCGATGCTGGTGCGCACGACGTCCATGCCGACGCCGCGGCCCGACACGTTGGTGACCTGGGCGGCGGTCGAGAAGCCGGGCCGGAAGATCAGGTCGAGGATCTCGCGGGTCTCCATGCGGGTGATCGCCTCGCGGGAGACGACGCCGCGGGCGACGGCGGCCGTCGCGATCTTGTCGGGGTCCATGCCGCGGCCGTCGTCGGTGATCTCGACGACCACCTGGCCGCTCTCGTGGAAGGCGCGCAGCGCGAGGCGTCCCTGGGTGGGCTTGCCGGCGGCGATGCGGTCGGCCGGCGGCTCGATGCCGTGGTCGAGGGAGTTGCGCACCAGGTGGGTCAGCGGGCCCTTGAGCGCCTCGAGCAGCGAGCGGTCGAGCTCGGTCTCGTGGCCCTCCATCTCCAGGTTGACCTCGCGGCCGAGCTGGTGGGCCAGGTCGCGCACGATCCGCGGCATCTTCGACCAGACCTGGCCGATGGGCTGCATGCGGGTGCGCATGACGCTCTCCTGCAGCTCCGAGGCCACGAGGTCGAGGCGCTGCGCGGCGCGGACGAGCTCGACGTCGTCGGCGTCGTCGGTGCGCTGCAGGATCTGGTTGCGGGTGAGCACCAGCTCGCCGACGAGCTGCACGAGCCCGTCGAGGAGGTCGATGTCGACGCGCACCGAGGAGTCGACGACGCCGCGCTTGGCGGTCTCCTCCTCGTGGTGCTCCGGCTCCTCGGCGAGCGCCTCGACGACGGCGGCCGCCTCGAGGACAGGCTCAACGACGGGCTGGGCGACGGGCTCGACGACGGGCTCGACGACGGCCTCGACGGCCTCCACGACCGGCTCGGGGATCGCCTCGGCAGCGGGCTCAGCGGGCTCGGCGGCGGCACGCGGGGTGCCGGCGAGCGTGGCCTCGAGGTGGGCGACGACGTCGTCGACGGGCACGCTGGGCGCCTCGTCGGTGCCGTCGGCCTCGATCGCCTCCAGCAGCGCGCGGACGGTGTCGACCATCCGCAGCAGCACGCCGGCGATCTCGGAGTCCATGGTCATCTTGCCGTCGCGCAGGCGGGAGAGCAGGTTCTCCCCGACGTGCGTGAGCCGCTCGAGGCGGCCGAAGGCGAGGAACCCGCTGGTCCCCTTGATGGTGTGGATCGTGCGGAAGATGCTGGACAGCAGCTCCCGCGACTCGGGCGACTGCTCCAGCTCGACGAGGTCGCGATCGAGCTGGTCGAGGTTCTCGTGGCTCTCGACCAGGAACTCCGCGACGATCTCGGCATCCTCGTTCATGGGCATCCTCCTTCCGTGGTGGACGCCTGGACCATCGGCGCAGCGGAAGGGCACCTGAGGGGTCGTCTGGTCCGGTCCCCCCGCCCGGAGGGCACCCGCGGGACCACCCGGACGCACGACGCCCGCCGTCCCGGAGCGGGAGGGCGGGCGTGTCAGGGGCGTGTCAGGGGCGTGTCAGGGGCCGGTCAGGGGCCGGTCAGTCGGTGGGATCGTCCTGGGGCGCCGGGGCGGCGGGCGGCTGGGGACGCGGGGTGCGCTGGTCGCGCAGCGCCTGCGCGAGGGAGGCGACGGTGGCGTCGTCCGGCGAGGCCGCGGCCTGGTTGGAGTCGCCGAGCTCCTGGAGCAGCTCGGCGCGGTTGACGGCCACCGAGCGGGGAGCGTCGATGCCGACCCGCACCACGTCGCCTCGCACCTCGAGGATCGTGATGGTGACGTCGTCCCCGATCACGACGCTCTCGCCGACGCGGCGACTCAGGACCAGCATGCGGGGAACGCTACCGGTCCGACCCTGATCAGGGCAGCAGGGCCGCGCGGATCGGCAGGTCGGCGTCGTCGAGGATGACCTGCGCGGCGCGCCGCGAGACGGTGTCGACGACGATCGGCGCGAGCAGGTTGGCGGTGGTGTCGGCCAGGCCGGTGCCGGCGTTGAGCACGACGAGCACCAGGACGTCCTCGGCGCGCGCGATGCCGAGCTCGGCGACGACGGCGTCGGGCAGCTCGGGGGCGTAGTCGGGGAAGAAGACCTGCGGCGGCACGACGAGGAAGCGCAGGTCGGGGTCGGCCACCGAGCGCAGCGCGCACAGCACGCCGTCGTCGTCGAGCTGGACGAGGGCGAACTCGCCGGCGTCGGCGAAGCCCGGCATCGGCCGCACGAAGCGCAGCACCGGCAGCTCGGCCGGAGCGTCGTCGGCCGCGGGGCTGACGGGGCTGACGGGGCTGACGGGGTGGAGGTCGGTCGCGATCATCGTGGTCACCTCAGGAAGTCGATCAGGCTGGGCTGCATCACCTTGGCCGTCGCGGAAAGCGCGGCCTGGTAGGCGACCTGCTGCATCTGCAGGTCGACCATGGTCTTGGGGAGGTCGGCGTCCTCGACCTCGGAGAGCGAGGTGCGCAGGGCGATCAGCGCGTCCTTGCCCTTCTGGGCCGCGCCGTCGACGCGGTTGTAGGCCGCGCCCACGGTGGCCTGGGCCGTCGTGATCGCGTTCTGGCGGGCGCTCAGCCTGGCCAGGGCCGTCTGCATGCCGGCCTGGTCCCCCGCGCGCAGGGCGGTGGAGAGGTCGGCGAGCTCGTCGAAGGCCGAGGCGCCGTCGGGCCCGACGACGTCGGTGCCGGACACGTCCACGCGCACCTTCACGCCGTCGGCGATGGTGCGCTGCACCTGTCCGGTGTCGCCGACGTAGTGGCCGGTGGTGGCGTCGAAGGCGGCCGAGCCGGCGGTGGTGCCGCCGAGGATCGGGCGGCCCAGGTAGGTGGTGTTGGCCTGGGAGATCAGGTCGGCGCGCAGCTGGTCGACCTCGACGGCCAGCGACTCGCGCGCCGTCGCCGAGGACGAGCCGGTGCTCGCACCCTGGAGGGCGAGCTCGCGGGCGCGGCGCACGGTGCTGCCCATCGTCGAGAGCGTGGTGTCGGCGGTGTTGAGCCAGCCGATGCCGTTCTCGGCGTTGCGGACGTAGCGCTCGGTGTCGCCGATGGAGACCCGCGTGCGCATCGAGGCGGTGGCGTCGGTCGGCGAGTCCGAGGCCCGGTTGAGGACCTTGCCGGTGGAGAGCTGCTCCTGCAGGTCGGCGTACTTGGAGAGGCCGGACTGCAGGTTGCGCAGCGAGGTGGCCACCATCATCGGCTGGGTGACGCGGACGGTGCTCATCGCGTGATCCCGGTGCGGTTGATGAGGGTGTCGAGGACGGCGTCGACCGTCGTCATCACCCGGGCCGCGGCCTCGTAGGCGCGCTGCGCGGTCATCATCGAGACCATCTCCTCGTCGAGGTTGACGCCGGAGAGCTGCTGGCGCGCGTTGTCGATCTGCGTGGTGAGCAGCCGCTGGGTGCTCGCCTGCCGCTTCACCGAGGCGACCTCGGTGCCGAAGCCGGTGACCAGGCGCTGGTAGTCGCCCTCGAGGGAGCCGCTGGTGCCGAGGCGGTCGGCGATCGATCCGTCGAGGCCGCCGCCGGCGACGCCGGAGGCGGCCAGCCTCGAGGTGTCGGTGATCGTGACGGCCAGCGAGGCGGCCTCGTCGCCGGCGGTGTAGGAGAGCAGGGGACCACCGGCCGCGCCGGACTGGTCGTAGCCGCCCTGGTGGATCGCGTTGACCGAGTCGGCCAGCGAGCGGGCCACGGCGTTCAGGCCGGCGGTGTACGCCGGCAGCGTCGTGGTGAGCAGGTCGCTGACCGCGCCGATCTCGCCGGTCAGGCCGGCGACCGGCGTCGTCGTGGCGCCCGAGGTGATCGCCAGCGACAGCGGGTTGCCGTCCGCGGTGCCGTCGGGATTGACACCGGAGGCCACCGAGAGCCGTCCGGCGACGGGGCCGTTGACCAGCGAGGCGCCGCCGACGACCACGTCGAGGCCGCCGTCGGAGCGCACCGACACGGTGCCGCCGGTGAGCTCGGCCAGGCGCATGCCGAGCTGGTCGCGCTGGTCGAGGAGGTTGGAGACGTCGACGCCGTCGAGCGAGGACGCGGTGATGGTGCGGTTGGTGTCGGCCAGCTGCGAGGCGACGGTGTTGGCCTCGCTCACCGAGGACAGCAGGTGGCTGCGCTGATTCGCGGTCTCGGCGGCGACGGCGCCGGCCTGGGCGTGGATCGCGTCGGCGAGGGCGGTGGCCGAGCTCAGCACGGTCTGGCGGACCGCCGAGCTGCCGGGGTCGTTGGCGAGGTTGTGCCACGAGGCGCGGAAGTCCTTCAAGGCCGCCGAGACGCCGTTGTCGCCCGGCTCGCCGATGCCGCTCTCGACGCGCTGCAGCACGGTCGAGCGGACGTCGAGGTAGGTCTGGGTGCCGTGCTGGGTGCGCGAGCGCGCGTCGAGGAGGTCGTCGTTGAGCCGCTGGACGCCCCGGGTGGACACGCCACCGCCGACGCCGTCGTAGCGCGACCACTGGGCCGGCGCGGACGGCGCGCCGATCGCCTCGCCGAGCACCCGGCGTCTGGTGTAGCCCTCGGTGGTGACGTTGGCGATGTTGTTGCTCGCGGTCTCCAGCGACGCCGAGGTGTAGCGCAGCGCGGTGAGCGCGGTGTTGAGCGAGGAGAAGGAGCCGACCATCACAGGCTCCGGTCGACCAGGCGAGGTCCGGCCGGGCCGCCGACGGCGGTGCCGTCGGGGCTGTAGCCCTGCTTCTCGGCGTGGTCGTCCCCGAGCGCGAGCAGCGTCTCGCGCGCGGAGTGGTAGCCGCTGGTGATGAGGTCGCGGTTGGCGTCGGCCATCTCGGTGATCTGGCGGGTGACGGCGGCGAACGCCTCGCGGTGGTCCAGCAGGATCGTGCGCCACGGCTCCGGCGAGGCCTCGGCCAGCGCGGACAGCGACGGGTTCGGCGCCAGGCCGACCATCGAGGCGGCCTCGTCGGCGGCGACGGCGCGCAGCACCTCGGTCTCCCGCAGCGTCTCCAGGGTCTGCTCGACCTCGCGCGCGGCGCGCATGAGCCACGTCGTGCGGGCGCTGGCCAGGACGAGCTGCTCCACCTCGAGGCGATAGAGGAGCAGCTCGAGAAGGTCGCGCTCGCGCCAGAGGATCTGGGAGAGCTTCTCCACGTCGGTGACTCCTTCGCTGGTTCGAGTCGATCAGGCAGCCCGATCTGCTGACGGGAGACCCATCGGCGTCCGCGAGCAGGACCTGAGCGAACCGGGCCCACGGCTCCTGCCGCCACTCCCCCGAATCTCAACGCCCTCTCAACACCAGGCCCCCGATCGTGGGCCTGAGGTCCCGCCGGCCGACGACGATCAGATCGACCATGTAGTCACAACGGGTGGTTCCTCATCTTTTCCTTAGGCATCCGCCGGGGTGCGGGTGCAGAGTCTGGGACGTCGGGTGTCAGGGAGGGCCTCGACAGAAGCATGAGAACCAGGGGGGGATAGCGATGCGCGTTCAGTGGCTTCGCAAGGAAGAGGGCGGCCGTCCGGTCGTCGACGTCGTCGAGCAGGGCCGGTGGGCCCGATGAGCGCGGCGGAGGGCTTCGACGCCTACGACAACGTCGAGCACCTGCCGACGCCCGTCGACACCGACGAGCTCGTCGTGGCGCACATGGGCCTGGTCTCGCACATCGTGCGGGAGACCATGAGCCGGGTGCCGGCGCACGTCAGCCGTGACGACCTGCACTCCGCCGGCCTGACCGCGCTGGTCAAGGCGGCGCGGGCCTTCGAGCCCGGCCGGGGCGTCCCGTTCACCCGCTACGCCGCGAGCCGCATCCGCGGCGCGATCCTCGACGAGCTGCGCGGCATCGACTGGGCCTCGCGCTCGGTGCGTCGCCGCGGCCGTGAGCTCGACGAGGCCCGCAGCAGGCTCGCCGCCCGCCTGGGCCGCGCCGCCGACAACGCCGAGGTGGCCGCCGAGCTCGGCATCTCGGTGGCGGAGATCGAGAACAACGACGGCGACGTCGCCCGCGCCAACGTGCTGTCCCTCCAGGGCGGCTCGGAGACGCCGTTCGAGGAGCTGCTCGTCAGCGACGGCCCCACGCCCGAGGAGCTCGTCGAGCACCGCGAGCGCCTGGCCTACCTCGTCGACGCGATCGAGGAGCTGCCCGAGCGACTGCGCATCGTCGTGCGGGAGTACTTCCTCGCCGAGCGGCCGATGGCCGAGATCGCCGCGACCCTGGGCGTCACGGAGTCGCGGGTCTCCCAGATCCGCGCCGAGGCGCTCGTGCTGCTGCGCGATGCGATGAACTCCGCGCTCGACCCGGCCCTGGTGCCGGCCCACCCGCGTCCCGACGGCTGCGCCGCGCAGCGTCGCGCCGCCTACTTCGACGCCGTCGCCGCCCGGCACGCCTCGCACCGCGGCGTCCCGGTGGTGAGCCAGCAGCTGCACTCCGCCGGCTGAGCCGGCTGACTCCGGCAGACATCCGGCAGACATCCGCACCACGGCCGAGGGCCCGCTGGCGGGGAGCCTGCAGCTGTGGCCACACCGGCACCAGACCGACGCGA
>NZ_JBUZJI010000019.1:0-1300 GCF_055282735.1 Nocardioides sp. B129/18
GACGCGCACGTCGCGCTGTGGGACGCCCGCCCCGAGAACCAGCGCAACATCCACGGCAAGCAGTTCATCGACTGCTTCTACGACTACCACCGCAACCTCTCCCCGGAGAGCGAGCTGTGGAGCTACGAGGACTATCTCTACCAGGGCGGCGAGCGTCTCCTGCACGACCTCTTCGAGGTCGGATACGTCGACCACGCGATCTTCCAGCCGGCCAACCTGTGGGAGTTCTACCACCGCGGCTTCGGGCAGACCGAGGAGGCCAGCAGCCTCGCGGCCGCCCACCCCGACAAGCTCACCTACAACCACTACTTCGACCCCCGCGACGGCGAGGCCGGGCTCGACCAGCTCCGTGCGAACGCCGAGCGCTTCGGCCTCAAGGGCGTGAAGCTCTACACCGCCGAGTGGCACGGCGACTCCCGCGGCTGGCGCCTCGACGACCCGTGGACCTACCGCTACCTCGAGGTGGCCCGCGAGGTCGGCATCAAGAACATCCACATCCACAAGGGCCCCACGATCCGCCCGCTGGACCGCGACTCCTTCGACGTCTCCGACGTCGACCACGTGGCCACCGACTTCACCGACCTCAACTTCGTCGTCGAGCACGTCGGGCTGCCGCGCCTGGAGGACTTCTGCTGGATCGCCACCCAGGAGCCGAACGTCCACGGCGGCCTGGCCGTCGCGATGCCGTTCATGCACACCCGGCCGCGCTACTTCGCCCAGATCATCGGCGAGCTCATGTACTGGATCGGCGAGGACCGCATCCAGTTCTCCTCCGACTACGCCCTGTGGACGCCGCGCTGGCTGGTGGAGACCTTCGTCGACTTCCAGATCCCCGAGGACATGAGCGAGTACGCGCCGCTCACCACGGTGGCGAAGAAGAAGATCCTCGGCCTCAACGCCGCGACGATGTACGACATCCCGGTGCCGGCCGAGCTGCGGCTGCCCGCCGACGAGGCCGACTCCGGCGAGACCGCCACCGGCCCGCGCGAGCCCGAGCGCGCCGACCTCGCGGGGGTCGCCGGATGAGCGCGGTCACCCTGGAGCGTCCGCTCGACCAGCGGGCCGACGAGGCGTTCGCGGCGATGCACGTCGTCGTCGACCCCGAGCTCGACGAGCCCATCACCGACCTCGGCTTCGTGCGCTCGGTGCGGGTCTCCCAGGGCCAGCAGGGCGCCGTCGTCGAGGTGCACCTGCGCCTGCCCACGTCGTTCTGCTCGCCGAACTTCGCCTACCTGATGGCCTCCGACGCCAAGGACGCCCTCACCGCGCTGCCGTGGGCGGGCGAGGGGGGGGGGGGGGG